>NZ_AJKQ01000021.1:0-91570 GCF_000257455.1 Streptococcus oralis SK610 | reverse complement strand
AGATACGGAACATGTCTACGAAAAAGTTGTTACTGCTCCTCAACAAAAACCAACTGAGCAATCTCCAGCTACTAAAGCAACCAAAGAATTACCTAATACTGGTACGGAGGATCATGCAGCTTTGGCGGCTCTAGGAGTACTAGGTTTGATGAGCGGATTTGGATTTGTGTCTCGCAAGAAAAAAGAAGACTAATTCTATACTCGAGATTCTAAGTAGTATCCATTAGTTTCTTAAACAAAAAACCAGCTAATCATTGGATTAGTTGGTTTTTGTCTATTCTCGATTTTTCCAAGCTTGGTAACGGGTGTCAATCAAGAGTTGGGTTAAGCGCCCCATGATTTCTTTATCATCAGGAGTGAGGGACTGGGCTTGGACAAAGAGATGGTGAACGTGTTCAATAACCTTGAAGGAAGAGAGGTCGTTGATAGAAGAGATGCCTGCATCGAGAATGATTCCAAAAAAGAGGTCAAAGTAGAGCTGCAGTTCAGTATCAGGGACCGTCTCAACCCATTCCTTGAAGGTTGTATCGACTTGCTGGCTGTCACTATTGGTCTCGTCTAGTTGGACAAAGTGTTTGTCTTCAATCTGCCAACTAAAGGTGTCATGCTGGGCAAGACCGCCTAAGGCAGTGCTTCGAACGACGATTTTTTTATCAGGAATTTCCAGCATCATCCCGATGATAGAACCTTGTGGGACAAATACTTTCGTTCTTTCCATCATGTTTTGATAGCCAGCTGTTTCGGTTAGTTCCTTGTGAAGTCCAGGAGCATCAAAAGTATAGACAGCGGCAATATTTTTCTGCAAGTTTGGATCAAGTTGACTAGCAGCATAGACGGCTAGATTGCCCCCTTTTGAGTGTCCTGCTATGACAACTTTTTGGTTAGGATGTTGAGCAAAAAAGTCCTGTAAATACTGGAGGGCGTGTTTTTGAGCTGGGATTTCTTTCATATAGGTCATATGGAAATCTTCTTTCCAGCCAATGATACTGTCATCAGTTCCTCGAAAAACAAGCAAATAGGTATCAAGGCTGATACGATAGGTCATGGCTGCAAACTGTTTTTGCAATTCAGGGTCAATATCGTTGATAAAGTCTGAGACCTTGCAATTTTTAAAGCGTTTGTGTTGAGCGAGCTGATCCAACAACTGGAGACGGTTTTTATTAGTCAACATCGTCGTGTCTCTAGGAATTTGGGGTGCGAGATCTATGAGGCGCTGGGGTTTTTGGGAGACTACACCATCAAAAGCAAGGTAGGTTAATTCAGTCAAGGCAAGAACGTCTAACTCATTCACGGGGAGATCATAAAAGGAATCGTACGCTACATCATTCAGGTAGTCAAAAATATTGGCCATAAAAGCTCCTTTCTCTATGTTTATCCTACCACATTTATATAGAATTAGCTAGTAGGCTTGTTCGAATGACCTAGTAGGATTTGATTCAGATATATAGAAGACAGGTTGCTCCTATTTCAAGCCTCTAAACGAGCTTACTTGTATGTTTTTGCTATCAATCCCATTTTCCTTTAAAAAATTCTTCATCTCATTTACATCATCAGGCTGACCTGTGATGAGATAGCTGGCTTGATTGCCGTATTCATCAATAGCACGTTTTAAAAATTCTTGACTTTGAGAAAGTTCATTGCTAGTTTTATAAGTAAAATTCGGTGTTATTTGAGCCAGTTCTTTCATCTCATTATCGAAAATAGTAACTCCTTTGTCAAAATGGTTGAGAATTATTGGAGCTTTACCAGACCATTCTTTGATAAGGGGGCGTAGAGCAGAAATACCAACATCAGATGCAAAGCAAACTAGTGGCTGATTCGTATCTTTAACAGTCAAAGAGGAATCCAGCCAACTCATCTCAATCTCACTGCCAGCCGGTAAATGTGTCAAGGTGTTCTTAAAGTTGCTACCACTATTATGAGTCAAAATGAGAATTTCATCTTCATCAGGTGTGGAGGCAATGGTTAGCCATCGACTGGTTTGCTCTCCCTTAGCTTCATATTTTTTAGCAGTAGACGAGGTATCAGGGAGTGTAAACTTAGCATAAGCCCCAGCTTTCCAGATTTGATGACTCGGTTTTGTGATATGAATTAAATATAGATCTCCGCTGGGGTTTTCGATGGATTTTATCGATAATGTCTGGCTTCGTCCAAGATAAGCGATGGCACCCCAAGTTATAAGGCCTAAGACTCCAAGTGTTGATAGAATGATAATAAACATTTTTTTACCTCTTTTCATTTTTTATGACTCCTGTTCTTAATTTTATGAATGAACTATAAAATAATTCATTCATATCTTTTCAAAAAATAAAGAAATCTATTCTTTATTTTAGAACTCCTTTAATGAAGTTGGTTGCAAGTATTTCAACAGTTTTGCCAATATCTGGAAAATCTTTTTCCGTGATATGCATATCCATATAGTAAAACAGATTATAAACCTGTAAAATATCTTGAATCTTTTCTGGCGAGTACCCTTCAGCCTGCATACGATTTGTAAAAGTTTTAACTAGAAACTGATGAAAAGGATTTGCGACTTTGCCTTCTTCTGAGGAATAGTAGCTATGCAAGTCATCGGCTATGGCAGGATTGTACCATTCTGCAAGGATTTTATTGGAAGAAACGAGAGTTCTGGACTGAGCAAATAGTTGACCAATGAGGTCGATCATGTCAATTTCCCAATCCAGTTCTTCGATCATAGCTTGGCGAACACGGTTGTTTTCATCTATATAGATGTCTAGAAAAATGGCTTCTTTACTCTCGTAATAGTTATAAAAAGAACCAACTGCAACACCAGCTTGCCTAGCAATTTCTGAAATTCCTGTTGCCTTGTAACCTTTTTTCGAAAAAACTTCATAGGCTGCTGTCTTTAAAGATTGTTTTTTGTCCAATATGATTTAACCTCCTTTACTTCATGAATGAATAAATTAATCTGTTCATTCATATTCTAACAAATCATGGCTAGCTTGTCAATAAGAAGGCTGGATCTATTAAATAAGTTAAAGAAACGCTAACTAAATGAGTACAAAAAGGAAAATATAGGATAAGGCTGGAACTATAGTTAAAAATAAGGTATGATATCAATGGGATTATTCTCTATTTAGCATCTGTTTTCTGATCTGGATTTGGGAAATAGGCTGCTAAACAGTATGAGATACTGATCCGTAAATCTGATATGAAGGATTTTGATATTTTGAGAAATAACAAAGGAGGAGCGCATGCACAAGATTTTACTAGTAGAAGATGACCAAGTTATTCGACAACAAGTTGGGAAACTGCTCTCTGAGTGGGGCTTTGAGGTCATTTTGGTAGAAGATTTTATGGAAGTATTGAGCCTTTTTGTTCAGTCAGAACCTCATCTGGTCCTCATGGATATTGGTCTGCCTCTTTTTAATGGTTACCACTGGTGTCAGGAGATTCGCAAGATTTCCAAGGTGCCCATTATGTTTCTGTCTTCGAGAGACCAGGCGATGGATATTGTCATGGCGATCAATATGGGAGCGGATGACTTTGTAACTAAGCCTTTTGACCAGCAGGTTCTTTTGGCTAAGGTTCAGGGTTTGTTGCGCCGTTCCTATGAGTTTGGGCGGGATGAAAGTTTGCTAGAGTATGCAGGTGTGATTCTCAATACCAAGTCGATGGACCTGCACTATCAGGGGGAAGTCTTGAGCTTAACCAAGAATGAATTTCAAATTTTGCGGGTTTTGTTTGAACATGCGGGTAATATCGTGGCGCGTGATGACCTGATGCGGGAACTCTGGAACAGCGACTTTTTTATAGACGACAATACCCTGTCTGTCAATATTGCTCGCTTGCGTAAAAAGTTGGAGGAACAAGGTTTAGCAGGGTTTATCGAAACTAAGAAAGGGATAGGATACGGACTGAAACATGCTTGATTGGAAATCATTTTTTCTAGCCTACCTGCGTTCTCGCAGTCGCATCTTTATCTATATTATTTCATTAGACTTTCTCGTCCTTCTCTTTCAGTTTTTATTTACTAGTCTAGGAACTTATTTTCTTTATTTCTTTCTGCTCAGTAGTTTTTTGACCTTCTTATTTTTGGCTTGGGATATGTTTGCAGAGGCTCAGGTTTACCGACAGGAAGTTCTCTATGCTGAGAGAGATCCCAAGTCTCCTCTGGAATGTGCGCTGGCAGAGAAACTCGAAGAGCGAGAGTCTGAATTGTATCAAAAGAAGTCTGAGGCTCAGAGCAAGCTGACGGATTTGCTTGATTACTACACCTTGTGGGTTCATCAGATCAAGACCCCCATTGCGGCTAGTCGACTTTTAGTGGCAGAAGTCTCTGATCGTGAGGTCAAGCAGCAACTGGAACAGGAAATCTTTAAGATTGACTCCTATACCAATCTGGTGTTGCAGTATCTTCGTTTGGAGAGCTTCCACGATGACTTGGTATTTGAAAAGGTTCAAGTGGAGGATCTGATGAAGGAAGTGGTTCGCAAGTATGCCCTTTTCTTTATCCAAAAAGGACTGACGCTCAATCTCCATGACCTTGACAAAATCATCGTGACGGATAAGAAATGGCTGTTGGTCGTCATTGAACAAATCCTCTCAAACAGTCTCAAGTACACCAAGGAAGGTGGGTTAGAGATTTCTATGGAAGGTCAGGAGCTCTGTATCAAGGATACGGGAATCGGGATAAAAAATAGTGATGTGCTCCGAGTCTTTGAACGTGGCTTTTCAGGCTATAATGGTCGTTTGACCCAGCAGTCATCTGGACTTGGACTTTATCTATCTAAGAAAATTTCTGAAGAACTGGGTCACCAGATTCGCATTGAGTCTGAGGTCGGAAAAGGAACGATAGTAAGGATTAAATTCGCTGAAGTGAAGCTCGTTATTGAGTAAACATAAATGAGAAAAAGCCTCCGAATGGAGGCTTTTATGCTAGGCTCTTATACTCAATGAAAATCAAAGAGCAAACTAGGAAACTAGCCGCAGGCTGTACTTGAGTACGGCAAGGCGACGTTGACGTGGTTTGAATTTGATTTTCGAAGAGTATTATTTCTCAACGCGTGATTTGTTGGCAATATCAGCTAGGATAGTTGCTACAAACTCATCTACTGACACAGTGTTTGTTTCTTTTTGGCCGTAGCGACGAACGTTGACAGTTCCGTCTTCCATTTCCTTGTCACCAACAATCAATTGGTAAGGAATCTTGCTGGTTTGTGAAGCACGAATCTTGAACTGCATTTTTTCATTGCGCTCATCTACATCTGCACGGACACCACGGTCACGGAGTTTCTTGGCTACTTCCCATGCGTAGTCTACGTGTTTTTCGTTGGATACTGGGATGAGAGTTACTTGGTGTGGGGCAAGCCATGTTGGGAAGGCACCCTTGTAGTTCTCAATCAAGATAGCTGTAAATCGTTCCATAGTTGAGATAACCCCACGGTGGATCATAACTGGACGGTGTTCTTCACCATCAGCTCCGATGTATTTGAGGTCGAAGCGTTCTGGAAGCAAGAAGTCAAGCTGGATAGTAGAGAGGGTTTCTTCTTTTCCAAGGGCAGTCTTAACCTGGATATCCAATTTTGGTCCGTAGAAGGCAGCTTCCCCTTCAGCTTCAAAGTAGTCCACACCCATTTCATCAAGGGCAGCACGAAGCATGGTTTGGGCATTTTCCCACATCTCATCGTTGTCAAAGTACTTGTGAGTATCTTGAGGGTCGCGTAGAGAGAGACGGAAGCGGTATTCAGTCAAGTTGAAGTCTTCATAAACATCGATAATCAACTGAAGGGCACGTTGGAACTCTTCTTGGATTTGTTCAGGAGTCACAAAGAGGTGACCGTCGTTAAGAGACATTTCACGCACACGTTGAAGACCAGTGAGGGCACCAGATTTTTCGTAACGGTGCATCATACCGATCTCGGCGATACGGATTGGCAACTCACGGTAGGAGTGAACATGGTGTTTAAAGACTTGGATGTGGTGTGGACAGTTCATTGGACGAAGAACGAATTCTTCACCGTCACCCATATCCATGGTTGGGAACATGTCTTCTTGGTAATGATCCCAGTGACCAGAAGTCTTGTAAAGCTCAACAGAAGCAAGTGGTGGAGTGTAAACATGTTGGTAGCCAGAAGCCAGCTCCTTGTCGACAATGTAGCGTTCCAATTCACGACGGATAGTTGCACCATTTGGCAACCAGAATGGAAGTCCTTGTCCGACTTCTTGAGAAATCATGAAGAGGTCAAGCTCTTTACCGAGTTTGCGGTGATCGCGTTCTTTGGCTTCTTCACGCATTTGAAGGTAGTTCTTCAAGTCTTTCTTGTCAAACCAAGCTGTACCGTAGATCCGTTGCATCATCGCGTTGTCGCTATTTCCACGCCAGTAAGCACCAGCTACATGGAGAAGGTGGAAGATTTGGATGCGGCCTGTTGAAGGGACGTGCGGGCCACGGCAGAGGTCCACGTATTCACCCTGACGGTAGATAGTCAACCCACCTTCGTCCTCAGAGTGTTCTTCAATCAATTCCAACTTGTAAGGGTCGTTCTTGAAGATTTCACGTGCCTCGTCTTTGGTGACTTCCTCGCGGATAGATGGGAAGTTTTCTTTAACGATTTTTTTCATTTCTTCTTCGATACGAGGAAGATCTTCGTTGGAGATTTGACCAGCTTGATTGTCCGTATCGTAGTAGAAGCCATCTTCGATAGCCGGACCAACTCCCAAGTGAATGTCTGGGAAGAGGCGACGAGCTGCTTGGGCAAACAAGTGAGCAGCTGAGTGACGCAAGATCGGAAGGGCATCTTCGTGATCAGGTGTCACGATTTCGATGCTTCCATCTTCAGTGATAGCACGAGTCGTGTCGATGAGTTTGCTGTTGAATTTACCAGCCAAGGCTTTTTTAGCTAGGGAATTGCTGATAGATTGGGCAATTTCAAAAGTAGTAACGCCGGATTCGAATTCACGAACAGCGCCATCTGGGAAAGTAATCTTAATCATGGTTTTCTCCTTAAATATTTATTCTATTTTTGTTGGACAATTTTAAGAGCCGAGCAACTTCTTCTGAAGTCTGATTTTCTGGTTGACTGCCATCTGTTACGAGACTAGAATAGCCTAATTTCATCGCTTCCTTACGAACCATTTGAGCAAAAAGAATATCTCGTTGCATCCAGTTTTCAAAAGCTTGCTCAGGGTTGGTTGTACCCTCTAAGACATAAGGAACCCATTCTCTCTGTATATAATGCTTTTTTTGAAAATCAGCTGTCGGAGTCAAGCATAGATAGGAAGACGCTGGGCATTCAAGCTCCTTTACCAAGTGAGGCAAAAGTCCTGCTCCCTCAACCAAGAGAGGTCTATCTTGATTTTTTATCAAGTAAGATTTTACATAAGGAAAAATCTCTTCATAAAAGCGCCATTCTTCATCTGCCATCTCTTCTGGATTTCTCATCCAGATTTGTTCTGGACTTCTGTCCTGTCTCAGAAGGCAAATTGGCTGTGAGTCTGCACTTGCTTGACTCATCATCTCGTCTACCAAATCATCCAGTTTGATATGAAGTAGTTGATACTGTCTAGCAAGAAGTGAGGCTATTGTTGACTTTCCACTGCAAGGCGATCCGCCAATCATATAAAGCATCATTCTTCCTCCTTCTGACAAAATAAAAACGACATCCTAAAAGGACGTCGCAACGTGGTTCCACCTTCATTTATGCACAACAAAAACTGTTGACACCTCTGATTGGCTTTAACGTAGCCACCGTTTTATGTTTGCATAAAAGTCAGTAGAGTAGTATCAGTTTAGGCTTTCTATGCGTTTCCAGCAACCACGCACTCTCTAGTAGAAAGGGACTAAGTGACTTGTCTCTATGCATTATTATAGCATGATTGCGAGAATTTTCAAGGTTTTTGTATAATTTTTTTATTTTTCTCTCGCTGGAAGACATGCTTGATCCCCACACCAGAAGCCAAGCCAAGTAGGGCAAAGAGCTCATAGGCTAGGAAGTAAGGCAGGATGAATTCGCCAAAGGTGATGATGGTAAAGCAATAGAGCAGACCAATACCGAGTAGCCACCAAAGTGAGAAATGAAATCGATAGCTATAAAGTAGCGATACGATAAAGGTTACCAGAGGTGAAAAGAGGATGATGTTGTAAATGTAGAGCCCTTTCAGTGTATATGGGTCGGAGATGAGTAGTGAGAATAGCTCATAGAGTGGCCAGTAAAAAAAGAAAGTGACAAGGCAGTATGGGATATACTTAAGATAATTCCGCATGGCAATAGTCCTCCAATCTGGAAAAATTGAGAGATATTGTAGACCACATAATCCTAAATGAAGGGGAAATTTCTACTTATATTATAGCATGATTTAGAAGCTCTTACAATTTAATCCAGTGATTAGTGATAGTAATCTTTTCGAGTGTTTTCTGTTATAATACTAACAAAAGAAGTAAGAGAGTAAGGAGAAAGAATGACCAAAATAGCAGTTCTTTCAGATATACATGGAAATACGACAGCCCTGGAAGCTGTTCTGGCTGATGCAAGAGCGGCAGAGGTAGACGAGTACTGGCTTTTGGGAGATATTCTCATGCCAGGAACAGGGCGTAGAAGGATATTGGATCTCTTAGCTAGCTTGCCCATCACTGCAAGAGTGCTGGGGAATTGGGAGAATAGTCTCTGGCTAGGCCTACATCGTAAGTTAGATCCTACAAAAGTGAGTCATCGTTATCTCCTGCGTCAAAGTCAGTACATCTTAGAAGAAATTAGCCCTAAAGAAATCGAAGACCTCAATAATCAACCCATGCAAGTTCATCGTCAGTTTGGTGATTTGACGGTAGGAATCACTCACCACCTCCCTGATAAAAACTGGGGTAGGGAGTTGATTCATACGGGAAAACAAGAAGATTTTGATAGATTGGTGACGAATCCACACGCCTCTATCGCAGTGTATGGCCATATCCACCAACAGTTGCTTCGTTATGGAAGTGATGGACAGTTGATTCTTAATCCAGGTTCCATTGGACAACCTTTCTTTCTAGATACGAAGTTGCGTAAGGACCTGCGGGCCCAGTATATGACCTTAGAGTTTGATGAAGCTGGTTTGGCTGATATTGATTTTCGTCGAGTGGATTATGATGTAGAAGCTGAATTGCAGTTGGCTAAGGATTTGAAGCTCCCCTATTTCCAAATCTACTATGAAAGTTTGGTAAATGGGATTCACCATACTCATAACCATGAATTGTTAGGTCAGATTAGTGAACAAGAAGGTTATGATCAGGATGTTGAACTCTGGATGGAAAGAGACAAGAAAGATTGGTTTTAAGAGGACTTCTAGCTAGAAATCAGATAGTCTAGTGACTGCTGTTTCCCGATAAGTCGAACTGGATACGAATTGACGGCTTCTCAAATTTATGTTAGAATAACGGAATATAACTAATTTGAATCTCATACTAATTGATATTCAAAATAAGAGGAGACAGATAATGAAACCAGAAGAGTTACACGCTATTGCCTCGGAGTTGGGCTTGCAATTTGACGAAGATTCGCGTAGTATTTATGGCACGCAGTCAGGCTATTTATTATTCCTACAAGAAACTGACGTGAAAAATCAGTTTCGACTTTGTGTCAGTGTGAGTTTGAATGGCAATCCTGCTGACACAGAAGAAAATGAATTGGTTTGGGATGAGTTTAAGAGTGAATCTCTTCCAAACTTGTCGACCTTGTCTATCAATCAGTACCTTGTTTCTTTTGTCGTAAAAGGTGCAATGCGCAAATCAAAAACAATCGAAAAGCTACAGACGCTCATAACAGACCTCGTTGCATTCCTTGAAACCCATCATTTCGTCCAAGTGTGTGCCTATAGTGGTCAGGAGGGTCCCGTTGGTCTCTATCAATTAGGTGATTCAATTTTCCTTATCAACGAGGAAAGCTATCAATTGCTGAAGAGCAACCTTCAAATCGAGGTGGATTCTTATCAAAACCAGAAGGAAAATGTTCTTCTTGGAGCAGTTGGAGCCTTGCTGGGAGCCTTGCTTGGTGGAGCAGTTGCTCTATTTATCGCTCGTCTAGGTTATGTAGCTATGGTAGCGGGTATTGTTCTGGGGATTTGTACCATTAAAGGATATGAAATCCTTGGAAGAAAGGTATCTCGAAAGGGGATTGTGATTTCCTCTATTTGGATGGTGATTACTGTTTTTCTAGTGAATCAAATTGATTTGGCAATGGAAGTCGTTGCCAAACTAGGGGTTGAGTTTGCCTTTGCTTTCCGAGTGGTGAATCAATTAATCTTTAGCGGTGATTTCCCAGATAACTATTTTTATAATCTAGCTATGTTAGCTGTGTTTACCTTAGTTGGTGCTGGGGTGTCTATCAGCTCCGTTTGGTCAAGTCATAAAACAAAAGGGATTGTCCGTAAAATTGCATAAAAAATAAGTCTTTGTATTTCCTCCACCGTTCTGGTTGTCAAGAGGGATACAGGACTTTTTGCATGGAGAAGATAATCAGTCGTTAATATTTGACAGGAAAACCAAAAACGATATAATGTTTATACGGGAAAAGATGAATAAAATATCAATGAAAGGAGAAGAAGATGCAAATTTCAAGCCGATTTACAATTGCGACTCATATGATGATTATTATTGCAATGCAGGATACAGAAAGTAAAGTAACCAGCGATTTTCTCGCTGCCAGCGTTGGGGTCAATCCAGTCATTATCCGTAAGACTTTATCGCAACTCAAAAAAGCTGGATTGATTTCAGTTGCTCGTGGTACGGGAGGAACTGAGATAATAAAAGACCTTCAGGATATCAGCTTGTTGGATGTCTACCAAGCTGTGGAGTGTTTAGGAAAATCTGGTAAGCTCTTTAGTTTTCATGACAATCCAAATCCTAATTGCCCAATTGGTGCGAATATCCATGGGGTCTTGGATCAAAAACTGTTCGATGTTCAAGCAGCTATGGAAAACCAACTGCATCAGACAAGTTTGGCTCAGGTTGTAGCAGATGCTCAAGATAAAATGATTAAGTAAGGGGGCTAAGGTTCTCTTTTCTATTGCCCTTATGTAGCTAGGATGTAACCGTGAAAGGAGGTAATAGACTACTTGCAATAGAATTTTTCTCTGGATAGTCAGAACCAAGACCAGCGCTTAGTAGCAGTCAAAAACCAGCTCCCCACATGCATGGAGAGCTGGTTTCTTTATTCTGCGGCTTGTTGCCAACGTTTTGCTAGCATATGAGACAAGCTAGAAATAGCAAAGTTAAAGATAAAGTAAATCAAGGCAATCAGGATATACAGACTGAAGACCTGCTCTGGTTCGAAATAGCGTCCCATGAGAATTTGGCTAGCGCCAAAGAGTTCTTGTAGAGCGATAACAGAGTAGAGAAGGCTGGTATCCTTAATTACAGTTACAAACTGAGAAATGATGGCTGGCAGCATTTTACGGATTGCTTGTGGGAGAATGATGTAGTAGAGGATTTGGGCTGAAGTGAATCCTTGCGACATTCCTGCTTCGTACTGGCCCTTGTCCACGGCATTGAGGCCACCTCGGATAATCTCAGCCAAGGCTGCTGAGGTAAAGAGGGTAAAGGCGGTAATGCCAGCTGGTGTCGACTTCATCTTGAAAACCAAAAAGATGGTGAAAATCCAGAGAAGGTTGGGAACGTTACGTACAAACTCGATATAAATGCTGGAGATGATCCGTAAAACAGGATTTTTTCCATTTCTCATAACCGCAAGTACCGTCCCGATCAGGGTAGAGAGGACAATGGCAATCAGAGAAATATAGAGGGTCAAGCCAAATCCTTTAAAGATAAAGGCTAGGTTATCTGGGGTCAAAACTTCTAAAATAGATTCCATAGTAACCTCCTAAAGTGAATAGGCTTTTTTATTGGCTTGCTCCATCTTGCGCCCAAACTGAGCAACAGGGAAGCATAGGGCAAAGTAGAGTAGGGCAGCACCTAGAAATGCAGGGATGTAGTTTCCGTTGAGAGCTGACCAAGACTTGGTCACAAACATCAAGTCTACTCCAGAGATGATAGCTACGGTAGAGGTATTCTTGATGAGGTTAACAATTTGGTTGGTCAATGGAGGGAGAATGATACGGAAGGCCTGAGGCAAGATAATCAAGCGCATGGCACTGATATAAGTAAAACCTTGCGACAGGGCGGCCTCCATCTGACCGCTAGGAATAGACTGAATCCCTGAACGAATAACCTCCGCAATATAGGCACCGTGATAGAGTCCCACACAAAGTACAGCTGTCCAATAAATCGGAATCATGATGGTATGGTCACTGATAAGAGGCAAACCATAAAAGACGATGACAAACTGCACCAAGAGGGGGGTGTTTTGGTAAAATTCGACAAAGATACGAGCCAAAATTCTTAAAATTTGATGTTTGCTAGTTGATAGGACTCCAAAGAAGATGCCCAAAACCATGGCGAGGATAAAGGAACCAACCGCTAGGGCAAGGGTGAAGAGGAAACCATTGAAAAATTGTCCAAAATCCTGAAAATAGGCTGTCCAAGATGATAAATCTGTCATGGGGTGTCCTCCTTAATCTGCGGTATGGCTAGATGGTTTGAGCTTGTAACGGTCATAAAGTTTCTGCAAACTACCGTCCTTGGTCCATTTAGTGACCAAGCTATCAAGATAGTTGTTTAGCTCGGTATTTGATTTCTTGGTGACGATACCGTAGTCAGATGGCTTGAAACTATCATCTAGTAGTTCTGTCCGTTTACTAATGTAGCCTGACAGGATAGAGCGGTCCACGGAAAAGGCATCAATACGGTGAGCGTGAAGGGAAGTAATCAATTCTGGGTAAGAACCAAGCTCAACGAATTTAAAGGTTAGACCTTTCTTTTTACCCAATTCAGTAATCAGGCGTTGGGTGATGGAACCTTGGGCAACTCCGATCGTTTTACCGTTTAGATCTTCAATGCTTTTAATGTTGGCAGATTTGTTGACCAAAAAGCCAGAAGCGTCCGTGTAGTAGGGACTGGTGAAGTTGTATAATTTTTTACGCTCGTCTGTGATGGTGAAGGTTGCGATATCCATGTCGACCTGTTCGTTGTCTAGTAGTGGTCCGCGGGTTTGAGCGGTAACAGGCACATAGCGAACCTTGACCTTGAGTTCATCTGCAATCATCTTGGCCAGGTCTGTTTCGATACCAGAATAAGTCCCGGTCTTGGGATCTTTGTAACCAAAATTGGGAACGTCTTGTTTGACACCAACAACCAGTTCACCTCTTTTTTGAATGTCTGCGACGCTGGTATCAGCCTGAACTGGTTTGGCAGCAGCAAGGCTGAAAAGGCTAATCAATAATGCGGATAAAAAGAATTTCTTTTTCATAGGCGCCTCCTTATTTGACTTTGTCACTTTCGTGGTTGATAATTTTGCTGAGGAATTGTTGGGCACGAGGTTCGCTTGGATTGTCGAAAAAGTCATCGACATCTGTCGTATCCACCAAAACTTCTCCGTCGGCCATAAAGATGATGCGGTCCGCAACTTCACGGGCAAAGCCCATTTCGTGGGTAACGATGATCATGTTCATCCCATCATGCGCCAGTTTTTGCATAACTGCTAGAACATCACCGATGGTTTCAGGGTCAAGAGCAGATGTTGGCTCATCAAAGAGAAGTAGCTCTGGATGCATAGCGAGTCCGCGTGCAATGGCAATCCGTTGTTTTTGCCCACCAGATAGCATAGCTGGATAGGAATCTTTCTTGTCCCACATATTTACAAATTCCAGATATTTTTGGGCTGTTTTTTCAGCTTCTTTTTTATCAATTCCTAGAACTTTAACGGGTGCGAGTGTAACATTTTCTAACACTGTTTTGTGTGGATAAAGGTTAAAATGTTGAAAAACCATGCTGACTTCCTTACGAAGAGGAACTAAATCTTTCTGACTAGCACCTGCTACTTGGTGTCCATTGACTAGGAGACTTCCTTTGTCAACAGCCTCCAAACCATTGATCGTACGGATAAGAGTGGACTTCCCAGAGCCAGAAGGTCCAAGCAGGACAACAACTTGTCCTTTTTCAAAACGGAGATTGATGTCGCAGAGTGCGTGATAGTCTCCGTAATATTTTTCGACGTTTTTAAATTCTACTAAAGCCATGAGAGATCTCCTTTGTGTTAGATTTTATAACATGATTCTACAACAAAAGAATGTTCTTGTCAAATCATATCTGAAAAAAATTCACTAAAATGTTATAAAAAAGCAATCTGAATAGAGAAAATGCCTAAATCATGTTATAATGAAACGATAGAATTCTTAGAAAGAGTGGATGTCTTTTTGATAACACCTACTTATGAATGGCAGTTTGCCCCGCAGGTTGAAGATGCGGATTTTACAAAGATAGCCAAGAAGGCTGGACTGGGTCCTGAGGTGGCTCGGTTATTATTTGAAAGAGGGATTCAGGATGAAGAAAGTCTAAAGAAGTTTTTAGAACCTTCTTTAGAGGACTTGCATGACCCCTATCTGCTCCATGATATGGACAAGGCAGTGGAACGGATTCGTCAGGCCATTGAAGAAGGGGAAAACATTCTCATCTATGGAGACTACGATGCGGATGGTATGACTTCAGCTTCGATTGTGAAGGAAAGTTTGGAACAGCTTGGTGCTGAGTGCCGTGTTTACCTACCCAATCGTTTTACCGATGGCTATGGTCCAAATGCCAGTGTTTATAAATACTTTATCGAGCAAGAGGGAATTTCCTTGATTGTGACGGTGGATAATGGGGTTGCAGGTCACGAAGCAATTGAACTGGCCCAGTCTATGGGAGTGGATGTCATTGTGACCGACCACCATTCCATGCCGGAAACCCTTCCTGATGCCTTTGCGATTGTTCACCCTGAGCATCCGGGTGCGGACTATCCCTTCAAACAGTTAGCTGGTTGTGGAGTGGCTTTCAAGCTAGCTTGCGCCCTTTTGGAAGAAGTGCAAGTAGAATTGCTTGATTTGGTTGCCATCGGTACCATTGCCGATATGGTGAGCTTGACGGATGAAAACCGTATTTTGGTTCAATATGGTCTGGAAATGTTGGGACATACCCAGCGCATTGGACTACAAGAAATGCTGGACATGGCTGGGATTGCTGCTAATGAAGTGACAGAAGAAACGGTTGGATTCCAGCTTGCCCCTCGTTTAAATGCCTTAGGCCGCTTGGACGATCCCAATCCTGCCATTGATTTGTTGACTGGCTTTGATGATGAGGAAGCGCATGAGATTGCCCTCATGATTCACCAGAAAAACGAAGAGCGCAAGGAAATCGTTCAGTCAATCTATGAAGAAGCTAAGACCATGGTGGATCCTGAGAAGAAGGTCCAGGTTTTGGCTAAGGAAGGCTGGAATCCTGGCGTTCTGGGTATCGTGGCTGGCCGTTTGTTGGAAGAACTAGGGCAGACAGTCATCGTTCTTAACATAGAGAACGGTTGTGCCAAGGGCAGTGCTCGTAGCGTGGAAGCTGTCGATATTTTTGAGGCTCTGGATCCCCATCGAGACCTCTTTATCGCCTTTGGCGGCCATGCTGGTGCAGCAGGGATGACGCTAGAGGTTGAGAAACTCTCAGATTTATCCCAGGTTTTGGAAGGTTATGTCCGTGAAAAGGGTGCAGATGCTAGTGGTAAGAACAAGTTAAATTTAGATGAAGAGTTGGACTTGGAGACTCTTAGCTTGGAAACGGTTAAAAGCTTTGAACGCTTGGCACCTTTTGGAATGGACAATAAGAAACCTGTCTTTTATATCAAGGATTTTCATGTCGAAAGTGCCCGTACTATGGGGGTAGGCAATGCCCACCTCAAATTAAAAATTTCTAAGGGAGAAGCTAGTTTTGAAGTGGTGGCCTTCGGACAAGGTAGATGGGCGATGGAGTTTGCTCAAACCAAGAATCTAGAATTGGCAGTCACTCTGTCTGTTAACCAATGGAATGGCCAAACTGCCCTCCAGTTGATGATGGTGGATGCGCGTGTAGATGGTGTTCAACTCTTTAACATTCGTGGGAAGAATGCAGTCTTGCCAGAGGGAATTCCAGTCTTGGATTTCTCTGGAGAGGTGCCAGATTTAGCGACTAGTGAAGCGGTTGTTGTGAAAACCATTCCTGAGGATATTACCCTGCTGAAGACCGTTTTTCAGGAACAAAATTTCTCTGCGGTCTATTTCAAGAACGACATTGACAAAGCCTACTATCTAACAGGTTATGGAACCAGAGAGCAGTTTGCCAAATTGTACAAAACCATTTACCAGTTTCCACAGTTTGATATTCGCTACAAGCTGAAAGATCTGGCGGCTTATCTCAATATCCAACAAATCTTGCTGGTCAAGATGATTCAAGTATTTGAGGAACTGGGCTTTGTAACGATTAAAGATGGTGTCATGACAGTCAATAAAGAAGCGCCAAAGAGGGAGATTGGAGAAAGTCATATATACCAAAAACTTAAACAAACCGTCAAAGATCAAGAAATAATGGCACTGGGGACCGTGCAAGAAATGTATGATTTTTTAATGGAGTTATAGATGGAAAGGGACTGTGATGACTTATCTTGGTCTCTTTTGTCGGATAAATGCTTGATGTGGGAGTGGTTGATTAGATAGTCTTTTGGATGGTTTGCTGATGTAAAGATTGGGGAAATGATTCATTTTTTATTCTCTTCTATCACTTTATACGATGTCTGCTTTTAAACCTTATGTAGTAAAAGTATAAATTTTTGTAACATGACTAAAATATAACTCTAAACGAACTGACATGTAAATCAAGTATGATTTTCTTATCAAGAAAATATAAGGGGACTATAGTTATGAAAAAAACAGTTACGAAACTGACTCTAAGTTTGACTTCTACCGCTATTTTAGCGACAGTTGGTGCTCAAACGGTTCATGCCAACTCTTACGTTGTCCAAGACGGAGATTCATTTTATGCCATTGCAACTGCAAACGGCATGGATCCGCATGAGTTGGCAGCTTTGAATGGAAAAACCATCTTTGACACTATCCACCCAGGGGACGTATTGGAAGTGAGTGGTTCCGCTCAGGCTAGCTCAACCTACAGTGCTCCAGCTAGCACTGCGAACGTGGTATCTGATACAGAAGATGTTGTCGAAAAGACTCCGACAAACTATGGAAACTCTTATCCTGTTGGTCAGTGTACATGGGGCGTGAAAGAATTGGCACCTTGGGCTAGCAACTGGTGGGGAAATGCCAACACGTGGGCAATCTACGCGAGCGCTCAAGGCTATAAGACAGGAAGTGTTCCAGTAGTAGGAGCAATCGCCGTTTGGGATGGTGGTGAATATGGACACGTTGCTTATGTAACAGATGTTCAAAGTGAAAACTCTATCCAGGTATTGGAAGCAAACTACAGACGTCAAAAGCAGATTGCGAATTACCGTGGCTTCTTTAATCCTCATGAATTTTTAGGTAACGTCACTTATATCTATCCAAACTAAAGATGATAAAAAGATTTAGAATTTCTAAGTCTTTTTTCTTTTTGAAAAAATTTCCTATCGTTACCCTCCATCTTAGTGGCTAATTGCTGAAAATTTTTAGATTCTGTAGCGAACAGGAAATTCTCGCTTTTGCATGTAGATAAATCATGTCTTTGTAGAAAAAAGTTCTCAAGTCGAGAGGTAAAAGTAAGTTTTTTGAACTAAAAGAGAAATTTAGAGTTCGAGAAAGGTATCTGAAATCAAATTGATTCAGAAAGCCCATATTTTTGGTGGTACAATCGTTCCATTATCTTCGTTGAAGCCTCCAAAAGAGAAGTCAAAGTAAAAGAATTCGATTCACAGTAGTGACTAATCTCTAGTTAAAAACCTATCTTCGTTTTGAAAATAATCAAAAAAATGGTATAATGGTAGGAAAAGATTCGGCTGAAAGTTTGAGAACTTTTAGAATAAGAGGGTAAATTCACCCTATAATCAAGATAAATGAAGTTTCGGAGGAAAAATGAGTAATATTAGTTTAACAACACTAGGTGGTGTACGAGAAAATGGGAAAAATATGTACATCGCTGAAATCGATGGTTCTATTTTTGTTTTGGATGCTGGACTTAAATACCCTGAAAATGAACAACTAGGGGTTGATGTCGTCATTCCAAATATGGACTACCTTTTTGAAAATAGCGACCGTATCGCTGGGGTCTTCTTGACCCACGGACATGCAGATGCTATTGGTGCCTTGCCTTATCTTTTAGCAGAGGCTAAGGTGCCTGTGTTTGGTTCTGAGTTGACCATTGAGTTGGCAAAACTCTTTGTTAAAGGCAATGATGCTGTTAAGAAATTCAATGACTTCCATGTGATTGATGAGGATACGGAGATTGACTTTGGAGGAACTGAGGTTTCCTTCTTCCGTACAACTCACTCCATTCCAGAAAGTTTGGGAGTCGTCTTGAAAACTCCAAAAGGTAGCATTGTTTACACAGGGGACTTCAAGTTTGACCAGACTGCTAGTGAATCCTATGCGACGGATTTTGCTCGCTTGGCCGAGATTGGTCGTGATGGTGTCTTGGCGCTCCTCAGTGATTCAGCCAATGCAGATAGCAATATCCAAGTGGCGAGTGAGAGTGAAGTTGGAGACGAAATTACCCAGACCATTGCAGACTGGGAAGGTCGTATCATCGTTGCGGCTGTTGCCAGCAACCTCTCTCGTATCCAGCAGGTCTTTGATGCTGCTGCGGATACAGGTCGTCGAGTTGTTTTGACTGGATTTGATGTTGAAAATATCGTCCGCACAGCGATTCGTCTCAAAAAATTGTCTCTAGCCAACGAAAGTCTCTTGATCAAACCCAAAGACATGTCTCGTTTTGAAGACCATGAGTTGATTATCCTTGAGACTGGGCGTATGGGTGAGCCTATTAATGGACTTCGTAAGATGTCTATTGGTCGCCACCGCTATGTGGAAATCAAAGATGGGGACTTGGTCTATATCGTAACGACTCCATCTATCGCCAAAGAAGCTGTCATGGCGCGTGTTGAAAACATGATCTACCAAGCTGGTGGTGTGGTGAAACTCATTACCCAAAGCTTGCGAGTATCCGGACACGGGAATGCGCGTGATTTGCAGTTGATGATCAATCTTTTGCAACCAAACTACCTCTTCCCTATCCAAGGAGAATACCGTGAGTTAGATGCGCATGCTAAGGCTGCCATGGCGGTTGGAATGTTGCCAGAGCGTATCTTCATCCCTAAAAAGGGAACGACCATGTCTTATGAACATGGAGATTTTGTTCCAGCTGGAGCAGTTTCTGCAGGTGATGTCTTGATTGACGGAAATGCTATCGGAGATGTTGGGAATGTGGTCCTTCGTGATCGTAAGGTCTTGTCAGAGGATGGTATTTTCATCGTCGCAATCACTGTAAACCGTCGTGAGAAAAAAATTGTGGCCAAGGCCCGTGTTCATACGCGTGGGTTTGTTTACCTCAAGAAGAGCCGTGATATTCTCCGTGAAAGTTCAGAATTGATTAACCAAACGGTAGAAGAGTATCTTCAAGGTGATGACTTTGACTGGGCAGATCTCAAAGGCAAGGTTCGTGACAATATGACCAAGTACCTCTTTGATCAAACCAAGCGTCGTCCAGCAATCTTGCCAGTCGTGATGGAAGCAAAATAATAAGCAGAATACCTACAGAAAAAGTCGAAATTCGGCTTTTTCTTATAGAATAGTAAAAGGAGACAACCATGGCAGTTATGAATATTGAGTATTACTCAGAAGTTTTGGATATGGAGTGGGGCGTTACGGTACTCTATCCAGATGCTAGTCGGGTGACTGAACCAGATTGCACAGATATTCCTGTTCTTTATCTTTTGCACGGAATGTCAGGAAATCAAAATAGCTGGCTCAAACGTACCAATGTCGAGCGCTTGTTACGTGGAACCAATCTCATTGTTATCATGCCCAATACTAGCAATGGCTGGTACACAGATACTCAGTATGGCTATAACTACTATACTGCTCTAGCAGAAGAACTCCCCCAAGTCATGAAACGTTTCTTCCCCAATATGACCAGCAAGCGAGAAAAGACCTTTATAGCTGGTCTCTCCATGGGAGGATATGGTTCCTTCAAACTCGCTCTATCGACGAATCGTTTTTCTCATGCGGCTAGTTTTTCTGGTGCGCTCAGTTTTCAGGATTTTTCTCCTGAAAGTCAGGATCTGGGGTCACTTGCCTACTGGAGAGGAGTTTTTGGAGAGATTAAAGACTGGACAGCTAGTCCTCATTCGCTTGAAAGCATGGCTGCAAAGTCCGATCAAAAGACCAAACTATGGGCTTGGTGTGGAGAGCAAGACTATCTCTACTCTGCCAATAATCTCGCAGTGAAAAACCTCAAAAAACTAGGTTTTGAGGTGACCTATAGTCATAGTCCAGGTAAGCACGAGTGGTACTACTGGGAAAAGCAATTGGAGCGTTTTTTGGCTACTCTACCAATTGACTTTGTCTTGGAAGAACGCTTATCTTAGTTTTAGGTTTCTTTCAGCTTTCTTCAGTAAAATAGAGAATCTATCTTGGTCAAGGAGAATGTGATTTCAAGATAGGTTCTTATTTTTATGAAAGGTGGGACGTCATGTTCTGGATTATTCGATTATTTTTCCGATTTCTTTTGGGAATTTGGCGTTTCTTCTGGCGTCTGGTTTGGACTGTGGTTATTTTACTACTCATTGCTTTTGGAGTGGTTTGGTATCTGTCTGGTGATTTTCATTCTGCAGTCAATCAGGTTGAAAAAATGAATAAGATTGGTCAAGGTGGCTGGAATCAATGGAAGGAGACGGGAACGCTAGAAGTCTTGTCTCAGACAGACAGTCACCAACATGCAGAAGGCAAGTGGGCCCAGGCTTCAGCTCGTATCTATATTGAACCTCAAATGGATGAGACCTTCCAAGGTGCCTATGCAGAAGCCATAAAAAACTGGAATCAAACGGGAGCCTTCACCTTTGAGGTGGTTGCGGATCCTAGTCAGGCAGACATTGTGGCAAGTGAGATGAATGATGGATCGACTGCTGTAGCTGGTCAAGCCGAGAGTCAAACCAATCTATTGACCAATCAATTTATATCTGTAACAGTTCGCTTGAATCACTATTATCTATCCAATCCAAGTTATGGTTATTCTTATGAACGGATCGTGCATACTGCAGAGCACGAGCTGGGGCATGCCATTGGATTGGATCATACCAAGGAAACTTCTGTCATGCAGCCAGCAGGTTCCTACTATGGGATTCAGGCTCAGGATGTAAAGGCTGTTCAAAAACTCTATACCAGTAGCGACTAGATGAAGTCAGTGCAATCCGAAATGAAATCAAAGCTCCTCCAACAAGTGATTGGTGGGGCTTTTTGTTCGTCCTGTTACGGCCTTTTTGCTATAATGGAACTATGAATAACTTGATCAAATCAAAACTAGAGCTCTTGCCGACCAGCCCTGGTTGTTACATTCACAAGGATAAAAATGGCACCATTATCTATGTAGGAAAGGCTAAAAATCTACGCAACCGTGTGCGATCCTATTTTCGTGGGAGTCACGATACTAAGACGGAGGCTCTGGTGTCTGAAATTGTGGATTTTGAATTTATCGTCACTGAGTCCAATATTGAGGCGCTTCTGCTGGAAATCAACCTCATCAAGGAAAATAAGCCCAAGTACAATATCATGCTCAAGGATGATAAGTCCTATCCCTTCATCAAAATCACCAATGAGCGTTATCCTCGCTTGATTATCACCCGTCAGGTCAAAAAGGACGGAGGTCTTTATTTTGGCCCTTATCCAGATGTGGGGGCAGCCAATGAAATCAAGAGACTATTGGATCGGATTTTTCCTTTTCGGAAATGTACCAACCCGCCCTCTAAGGTTTGTTTTTACTACCATATCGGCCAGTGTATGGCCCATACCATCTGTAAAAAAGATGAGGCTTATTTCCATTCCATGGCTCAGGAGGTTTCTGATTTCCTAAAAGGGCAGGATGACAAAATCATCGATGACCTCAAGGGGAAGATGGCAAAGGCGGCTCAAAGTATGGAGTTTGAACGTGCGGCGGAATACCGTGACCTGATTCAGGCCATTGGAACACTTCGGACCAAGCAACGGGTCATGGCGAAAGATTTGCAAAATCGGGACGTCTTTGGTTACTATGTGGATAAGGGCTGGATGTGTGTCCAGGTTTTCTTTGTTCGTCAAGGCAAGCTCATTGAGCGAGATGTCAATCTTTTCCCCTATTACAATGATCCGGATGAGGACTTCTTGACCTATGTGGGACAATTCTATCAAGAAAAATCCCACCTGGTTCCCAATGAAGTATTGATTCCGCAAGATATCGACGAAGAAGCTGTCAAGGCCTTGGTGGATACCAAGATTCTCAAACCCCAGCGTGGAGAGAAAAAACAACTGGTCAATCTAGCTATAAAAAATGCCCGTGTTAGTCTGGAGCAGAAGTTCAATCTGCTAGAAAAATCTGTTGAAAAGACCCAAGGAGCTATTGAAAATCTGGGACGCTTGCTTCAAATCCCGACCCCAGTCCGTATCGAGTCCTTCGATAATTCTAATATCATGGGAACCAGTCCTGTTTCAGCTATGGTGGTTTTTGTCAATGGCAAACCAAGCAAGAAGGATTATCGTAAGTATAAAATTAAGACTGTGGTTGGTCCAGACGACTATGCCAGTATGCGTGAGGTTATTCGCAGACGCTATGGCCGAGTTCAACGTGAGGGCTTGACCCCGCCAGATTTGATTGTCATCGATGGGGGACAAGGTCAGGTCAATATTGCTAAGCAAGTCATCCAAGAGGAGCTGGGTTTGGATATCCCAATTGCTGGTCTGCAAAAGAATGATAAGCACCAAACCCACGAGCTACTCTTTGGAGATCCGCTTGAGGTAGTGGAGTTATCTCGCAATTCTCAAGAATTTTTCCTCCTTCAACGCCTCCAAGATGAGGTACACCGCTTTGCTATCACCTTCCACCGCCAACTGCGCTCAAAAAATTCCTTTTCATCTCAATTGGATGGGATTGACGGTCTGGGGCCTAAACGCAAGCAGAATCTCATGAAGCATTTTAAATCTCTCACTAAAATCAAGGAAGCCAGTGTGGATGAAATTGTCGAAGTTAGAGTACCAAGAGCAGTAGCAGAAGTTGTGCAAAGAAAGTTGAACCCGCAGGAGGCAGTGGAATTGGCTCAAGTAGCGGAAGAAAGAGTGGACTACCAAACAAAAGGAGATTATGATGAACCATAAAATCGCAATTTTGTCAGATATTCATGGAAATACGACAGCCTTAGAAGCAGTGATTGCAGATGCTAGAAAGCTAGAGGCGACAGAATATTGGCTTCTGGGAGATGTTTTTCTTCCCGGTCCAGGTGCAAATGACTTGGTCACCCTGCTAAAGGACCTTCCTATCACAGCAAGTGTTCGAGGAAATTGGGATGATTGTCTCCTGGAGGCCTTAGATGGGGAATATGGCTTAGAAGACCCACAGGAAGTTCAGCTCTTGCGTATGACACAGTATTTGATGGAGCGAATGGATCCTGCAACGATTGTCTGGCTACGAAACTTACCTATGCTAGAAAAGAAAGAAGTTGATGGACTGCGCTTTTCTCTTTCTCATAATTTGCCAAATAAGAACGATGGTGGTGACTTGTCTGTTGGGAATAACACAGATAAATTTGACCAACTCCTAGATGAGGAAACGGACGTGGCAGTCTATGGTCATGTCCACAAGCAGTTGCTTCGTTACGGCAGTCAAGGGCAACAAATCATCAATCCAGGTACGATTGGCATGCCCTATTTTGACTGGGAGGCGTTAAAAAATCACCGTGCCCAGTATGCCGTGATAGAAGTAGCAGATGGGGAATTGGTAAACATTCTATTCCGAAAAGTTTCTTATGATTATGAAGCGGAGTTAGAATTGGCCAAGTCCAAGGGGCTTCCTTTTATCGAAATGTATGAAGAACTACGCCGAGATGACAACTATCGGGGGCACAATCTAGAACTCTTAGCTAGTTTAATTGAAAAGCATGGGTATGTAGAGGATGTGAAGAAATTTTTGGAGGCTATAAAGTCAAAATATAAGATAGACTAGTTTCTTTAAACCCCTGAAAATTAGTTGGGACTGGATGAGGGGAAACCTGATTTTAATGATAAGTTTAAAACCATGGCTTCATCCGTGTTCCAATTTTTTTCTATGAAAAAATCTCTGCAAGCTCTTTCAAAATATGGTAGAATGGATGCAGTAGAATTAGAAAAGGAAATAGATTATGAAATTTCTTGAATTAAATAAAAAACGTCATGCGACTAAGCATTTCACTGATAAGCCGGTGGATCCCAAAGATGTTCGTACGGCTATCGAAATCGCAACCTTGGCCCCAAGTGCCCACAACAGCCAGCCATGGAAATTTGTGGTTGTTCGTGAGAAAAATGCTGAATTGGCAAAATTGGCTTATGGTTCGAACTTTGAGCAGGTATCAGCAGCACCTGTAACCATTGCCTTGTTTACAGATACAGATTTGGCTAAACGTGCTCGTAAGATTGCCCGTGTTGGTGGCGCTAATAACTTCTCTGAAGAGCAACTTCAATATTTTATGAAAAATTTGCCAGCTGAATTTGCACGTTACAGTGAACAGCAAGTTAGTGACTACTTGGCCCTTAATGCGGGACTAGTAGCCATGAACTTAGTTCTTGCTCTGACAGACCAGGGAATCGGCTCTAATATTATTCTTGGTTTTGACAAATCAAAAGCCAACGAAGTTTTGGATATTGAAGACCGATTCCGCCCTGAGCTTTTGATTACTGTAGGTTACACAGACGAGAAATTAGAACCAAGCTACCGCTTGCCAGTGGATGAAATCATCGAGAAAAGATAGAAGGAAGAAAAAATGACAGCAATTGATTTTACAGCAGAAGTAGAAAAACGCAAAGAAGACCTCTTGGCTGACTTGTTTAGCCTTTTGGAAATCAACTCAGAACGTGATGACAGCAAGGCTGATGCGCAACATCCATTTGGACCTGGGCCAGTAAAAGCCTTGGAAAAATTCCTTGAAATCGCAGACCGTGATGGCTATCCAACTAAAAATGTTGATAACTACGCAGGACATTTTGAGTTTGGTGAAGGAGAAGAAGTTCTCGGAATCTTTGCTCACATGGACGTGGTGCCAGCTGGTAGCGGTTGGGACACGGACCCTTATACACCAACTATCAAAGACGGTCGCCTTTATGCGCGTGGTGCTTCAGATGATAAGGGTCCTACAACAGCTTGTTACTATGGCTTGAAAATCATCAAAGAATTGGGCCTTCCAACTTCTAAAAAAGTTCGTTTCATCGTCGGAACAGATGAAGAATCTGGCTGGGCAGACATGGACTACTACTTTGAACATGTAGGACTTGCGCAACCAGACTTTGGTTTCTCTCCAGATGCTGAATTCCCTATCATCAACGGCGAAAAAGGAAATATCACGGAATACCTCCATTTTGCAGGTGAAAATACTGGTGCAGCCCGTCTTCATAGCTTTACAGGTGGTTTGCGTGAAAACATGGTACCTGAATCAGCAACAGCAGTCGTTTCAGGTGACTTGGCTGACTTGCAAGCTAAACTAGATGCCTTTGTTGCAGAGCACAAACTCAGAGGAGAACTCCAAGAAGAAAACGGCCAGTACAAGGTGACTGTGATTGGTAAATCAGCCCATGGTGCTATGCCTGCTTCAGGTGTCAATGGTGCGACCTACCTTGCCCTTTTCCTCAGTCAGTTTGACTTTGCAGGACCAGCCAAAGACTACCTCGACATCGCTGGTAAGATTCTCTTGAATGACCATGAGGGTGAAAATCTCAAGGTTGCTCATGTGGATGAAAAGATGGGTGCCCTTTCTATGAATGCCGGTGTCTTCCGCTTTGATGAAACAAGTGCTGACAATACGATTGCTCTTAACTTCCGTTATCCAAAAGGAACAAGTCCAGAGCAGATCCAGTCAATCCTTGAAAACTTGCCAGTTGCTTCTGTTAGCCTTTCCGAACACGGTCACACCCCTCACTATGTGCCAATGGAAGATCCGCTTGTGCAAACCTTGTTGAATGTCTATGAAAAACAAACGGGTCTTAAAGGTCACGAGCAAGTCATCGGTGGTGGTACCTTTGGTCGCTTGCTGGAACGTGGCGTTGCCTACGGTGCTATGTTCCCAGACTCAATCGATACCATGCACCAAGCCAACGAATTTATCGCCTTGGACGATCTCTTTCGAGCAGCAGCAATCTATGCAGAAGCTATTTATGAATTGATCAAATAAAACGATAGAAGTCTGAGATTGTATGCTTGGACTTCTTTTTGGAGGGAAAACAGATGTCTCAAATTGAAAGAATCAAGCAAGCCATTATGGCGGATCCACAAAATACCAGCTATACAGAACGCGGAATCGAACCTCTCTTTGCGGCGCCAAAGACAGCTCGCATCAATATTGTCGGTCAGGCTCCTGGACTTAAAACACAAGAAGCTGGGATTTATTGGAAGGATAAGAGTGGCGATCGCTTACGGGACTGGCTTGGTGTTGACGAAGACACCTTTTACAACTCAGGATACTTTGCAGTTCTGCCAATGGATTTTTACTTTCCAGGACATGGTAAGTCAGGCGACCTGCCACCTCGTACAGGTTTCGCAGAAAAATGGCATCCAGAGCTCTTGAAGGAATTGCCCGATATCCAATTAACTCTCTTGATTGGGCAATATGCCCAAGCCTATTATTTACAGGAGAAAATCAGTGGCAAGGTGACAGAGAGGGTAAAACATTACCAGAACTACTTACCAACCTATTTTCCACTAGTTCACCCCTCACCACGAAATCAAATCTGGATGGCTAAGAATCCTTGGTTTGAGTCAGAAGTGGTGCCCGATTTGAAAAAAAGAATTAAAACAATTTTAGGAGAAAAAGAATGAAAGAAATAGCCTTCGATGAATTTTACCAGCTTTACCAGAAAGGGTCCCTTTCCGTTTTAGATGTGAGAGAAGTAGAAGAGTTTGAGATGCTTCATTTAGAAGGTGTTCAGAATCTTCCGCTCAGTCAATTGGCTGATACTTATGATCAGTTGGATAAGGACCTCTTGCATTATGTCATTTGCAAATCTGGTATGAGATCAGCGCGTGCTTGTCAATTTCTAGCTGAACAGGGTTATGACGTTATCAATGTCCAAGGTGGAATGACGGCCTTTGAAAATCTTTAAACCTCTATGGTGATAGACCCTAATCTTCCCTTGCTCGGTTCCAACTGAGTGAGGGATTTTGTTTTTAGATAATTCTTATTTTTAAAAATATTGAAAACATTCAATGATTAATTTTGGATACTTTTTTCAGAGTCTTAATCATGGTATACTAGGTCAGTATTTTAGAAATATGAAGGAGATTATTATGGCTAAAAAAGGTGCCCTAACAGGCTTGCTCCTGTTCGGAATATTTTTTGGTGCGGGGAACTTGATTTTTCCGCCTTCTCTAGGTGCCCTATCTGGAGAACAGTTTCTTCCTGCCATCGCAGGTTTTGTATTTTCGGGTGTCGGGATTGCAGTCCTAACGCTCATCATCGGAACGCTTAATCCTAAAGGATACATTTATGAGATTTCTAAGAAAATCTCACCTTGGTTTGCGACTCTTTATCTTGCAGTCCTCTATCTATCGATTGGTCCCTTCTTTGCCATTCCGCGTACAGCCACAACAGCTTATGAAGTTGGGATTAGCCCTCTCTTGTCTGAAGCAAATAAAGGCCTAGGATTGATTGTCTTTACTGTGTTGTATTTTGCAGCAGCCTATCTGATTTCACTCAATCCATCAAAGATTTTGGATCGAATCGGACGTATCTTGACGCCAGTCTTTGCTTTGTTGATCGTTATCTTGGTTGTACTAGGTGCTTTCAAATACGGTGGAACAAGTCCTCAAACTGCGTCAGCTGCTTATCAAGCTTCTGCCTTTGGTACAGGATTCCTAGAAGGTTATAATACCTTGGATGCCCTTGCTTCAGTTGCCTTCAGTGTGATTGCAGTTCAAACCTTGAAACAACTTGGATTCTCCAGTAAGAAAGAATACATTTCAACTATTTGGGTGGTTGGTATCGTTGTAGCTCTTGCCTTTAGCGCTCTTTACATTGGTTTAGGATTCCTTGGAAATCACTTCCCAGTACCAGCAGAAGCGATGAAGGGTGGAACACCAGGTGTTTATATCTTGTCGCAAGCAACTCAGGAAATCTTTGGTTCAACAGCTCAACTCTTCCTTGCTGTTATGGTAACTGTAACCTGCTTCACAACGACAGTTGGATTGATTGTGTCGACAGCAGAGTTCTTTAACGGACGTTTCCCACAAATCAGCTACAAGGTCTATGCAACAGCCTTTACCTTGATTGGATTTGCCATTGCAAATCTTGGTCTTGATGCAATCATTAAGTACTCAGTGCCAGTACTGGTAATCTTGTACCCAATCACCATCGCCATTGTGATGATCGTGATTGTGAATAAGTTTGTCGCCCTATCAAAACCGGGCATGCAGTTAACTATTGGGCTTGTTACAGCTATTGCTCTTGCAAGTGTCCTTGGAAGTTCCTTTAAAATTGAGTTTCTAGAAAATCTGATTAATGCCCTTCCGTTTGCGTCAGCCTCTCTTCCATGGCTAGTGCCTGCTATTATCGGAATCTTGCTTTCATTGGTTCTACCAAACAAACAAGAGAGTGACGTTTTTGAGATGGAATGAAAAAATTCTTGGTCATCGACCAAGAATTTTTTGTATGAGCACGACTCATTAGTTGGTTTGTTCAGTATAACCAGCTTCTTTAAGCTTTTTTTTCGAAGCAGCAAAGCTTACACGGTTTCCAATACCATAATATTCATTCGGCATTGCTTTTTTCAGTTCGTCAAGACTTGCGACAGACATGTCAACCTCGATGTTTTGGATAACTTTTTCGTCTTGAATTTCAACTTTTTGTGTAACCCCTTTGACCCCTTCATAACCTTTATTAGTATCGTCAACAATTTGCTTAATACCTTCCGCGGTATTATTAAGTTTCTCAGGGTCAAATACATTATGAGCAGTTTGTTTTACAACATCATCCCCCTTTACAGTATAAGTCAAGGTAGAATGAATTCCAGGTTTGCTATTGTGGACAAATGTGTGGGTTTCTGTCTCATCTTTCTTTTCAGATGATTGTTCTGTGCTCTGCTTGGTTTCGCTTGACTGAGTTGTTTTATCTTCTTTGGTACTGCTGCTAGAAGGTGTTGATGCTTGTTTGGAACATCCGAGTAGGAGAACAAGTGAAGCCACTAGGGCTAGTGATACTTTAAAGTATGATTTCATATTTTTCACTTTCCTTTCATAATCAAAGTATTTTGTATTATAACATGATTCTACTACAAAATCAACTAGACCTCCCTACTCATCTGACTTGACATGACAACGAATAGAAATTAGTCTAACGATTAAAGTTTTGTCTCGATCTATTTCAAAAAACTTTTATCGTATGGATTGAAAAGTGGGAAGTTTTAAATGCACTTTGGGAGAATCTATTGAACTCATCGCTTAGGGATGTAATAAAATACCCCAAGAGTCAGAGTTGTGTCTAACTTTTGGGGTGGACCTACACTAGTCTATATGAAATTTTAGGAGATTAGTTCGTCTTTTCTGTGAATCCCATTTTTTCCAGTGCTTTTTTAGAGTTTGAGAAACTGACACGATTACCGATACCAGAATATTCTTCAGGAAGTGCTTTTCTAAGTTCGCTAATGCTTGCAACTGAAAAGTCAACTTCTAGATTTTGAACAACTTTTCCATCTTTGATTTCAATCGTTTGTTTAACACCTTTGAGTCCATTATAACCTTTGTACTTTTCTTCGATAAAACTCTTGACATCTTCTGGAGTTGCGTTAAGAATCTCAGGATCTGCAACATTTTGAGCGGTTTGCTTGATAACATTATCCCCCTCTACAGTATAAACCAAGGTAGAAGTGATTCCAGAATTATTTTTGTTTACAAAGGTATGTGTTTTAGTTGTTTCTTTCTTTTCAGATGATTGTTGACTGCTTTGTTTGCTCTCACTTGATTGAGTTGTTGTGTCTTCTTTGGTACTGCTGTTAGCAGGTGTTGATGCTTGTTTGGAACATCCGAGCAGGAGGACAAGTGAAGCCACAAGGGCTAGCGATACTTTAAAGTATGATTTCATATTTTTACTTTCCTTTCATAATCAAAGTATTTGTATTATAACATGGATCTATAGTGAAAGCAACTAAACACAGTTTTTCTCCTTTTGAGAAGGAGTCTGACTAGAAAAATGTTATAATGGTAGGAAAGAGGTGAAGAAATGAATCAAACTGTAAACTATATCAAAGAATTAACCGCTATTGCATCTCCGACGGGCTTTACTCGTGAGATTTCAGACTACCTAGTCCATACTTTAGAAGAGCTTGGTTACCAGCCTGTTCGCACAGCCAAGGGTGGTGTCAATGTGACCATTAAAGGTCAAAATGATGAACAACATCGCTATGTGACTGCCCATGTGGATACGCTGGGTGCTATTGTTCGTGCAGTCAAACCGGATGGTCGTCTCAAATTGGATCGTATCGGTGGTTTCCCTTGGAACATGATTGAAGGAGAAAACTGTACCGTTCATGTGGCTAGCACAGGTAAAAAGGTATCTGGGACCATCCTCATCCACCAGACTTCTTGCCATGTCTACAAGGATGCAGGAACTGCAGAACGTACGCAGGACAATATGGAAGTGCGTTTGGACGAAAAAGTGATCAATGAAAAGGAAACGCGCTCCTTGGGTATTGAGGTCGGTGATTTTATCAGCTTTGACCCGCGAACTGTCGTGACAGAGACTGGTTTTATCAAGTCACGTCACTTGGACGACAAAGTCAGCGCAGCGATTTTGCTCAATCTTCTTCGTGTTTATAAGGAAGAGGGGATTGAATTGCCAGTAACAACTCATTTTGCTTTTTCAGTCTTCGAAGAGGTGGGCCACGGTGCTAATTCCAATATTCCAACTCAGGTAGAAGAATATCTGGCTGTCGATATGGGGGCAATGGGAGATGACCAGCAGACGGATGAGTATACAGTGTCTATCTGTGTCAAGGACGCTTCAGGTCCCTATCACTACGACTTCCGTCAACATTTAGTGGCTTTAGCAAAGGAGCAAGATATTCCATTTAAGCTCGACATTTATCCATTTTATGGTTCGGACGCTTCGGCAGCTATGTCAGCAGGAGCAGAGGTTAAGCATGCCCTCCTTGGAGCTGGTATTGAATCCAGTCACTCTTACGAACGAACACACATTGATTCGGTCGTGGCGACTGAGCGTATGGTAGACGCCTATCTCAAGAGTGCATTGGTAGACTAATATGTGCTTGATTTGTCAAAGAATTGAATGGATCAAGGCAGGGGAAAATCCCTACTTTGTCAAAGAACTAGAAACAGGCTATGTTGTCATTGGAGACCACCAATACTTTAAGGGCTATACCTTATTTCTAGCAAAAGAGCATGTCACAGAACTCCACCATATGGAGACTTCTGAAAAACTTCGTTTTCTAGAGGAAATGAGTTTGGTCCAAGAAGCCGTTGCCAAAGCATTTGAGGCTGAAAAGATGAATATTGAACTCCTAGGAAATGGAGATGCCCACGCTCACTGGCACCTCTTTCCAAGACGATCAGGTGATATGAGGGGTCATGGATTGAATGGCCGTGGTCCAGTCTGGTGGGTGCCCTGAGAAGAAATGGCGGCAGAAGATTGCCAAGTGAAATCCCATGAGTTGGAACAAATGATTAAAGCCTTATCCGATGAATTAGAGAAGCACTTGGCCTAAGAGAGAGGAAGAAAGAAATGAAAAAAAGATATGTCATTTTATCTGGTATACTAGCGTTGACTCTTGCAGCTTGTTCGCAAGAAAAACCTAAAAATGAAGAAAACACTCAAAAAACGGAACAAACTAGTCAACCTGAAGGAACTGTAGGGAGCAAATCTCAAGCCTCTAGTCAGAAGAAGGCAGAAGTTGTCAATAAGGGAGACTACTATAGTATTCAAGGGAAATACGATGAAATCGTCATAGCTAATAAGCACTATCCTTTGTCAAAAGACTATAACCCTGGAGAAAATCCAACAGCCAAGGCAGAGTTGCTGAAACTCATTGCAGCAATGCAAGCGGCTGGCTACCCAATCAGCGATCACTACAGTGGTTTTAGAAGTTATGAAACTCAAACCAAACTTTATCAAGACTATGTGAATCAAGATGGTAAGGAAGCTGCTGATCGCTACTCAGCACGCCCAGGTTATAGTGAACACCAAACGGGTCTTGCTTTTGATTTGATTGGGACTAATGGAGAATTGGTAACAGAGGAGAAGGCGGCCCAGTGGCTCTTGGATCATGCGGCTGACTATGGCTTTGTCGTTCGCTATCTCAAAGGCAAGGAAAAAGAGACTGGCTACATGGCAGAAGAATGGCATCTTCGCTACGTTGGCAAAGAAGCCAAGGAAATTGCTGCAAGTGGCCTCAGTCTGGAAGAGTACTATGGCTTTGAAGGCGGCGATTACGTCGATTAAAAAAGTAATTTTTCTCTTGCATTTTTAGATAAATAGTGTATAATGGAAAGGTATGTGTAAAGCATACTTGTGGGAGGTAAAAATCTCTAATTACCGCCAAAACCACAAAGGAGGATTTAAAAATGGCTAAAAAAGTCGAAAAACTTGTAAAATTGCAAATCCCTGCTGGTAAAGCTACACCAGCTCCACCAGTTGGACCTGCTCTTGGTCAAGCTGGTATCAACATCATGGGATTCACAAAAGAGTTCAACGCTCGTACAGCTGACCAAGCTGGTATGATTATTCCAGTTGTTATCTCAGTATACGAAGACAAATCATTTACTTTCGTTACAAAAACACCACCAGCTGCTGTTCTTTTGAAAAAAGCTGCAGGTGTTGAAAAAGGATCAGGTACACCTAACAAAACTAAAGTTGCTACAGTTACTCGTGCACAAGTACAAGAAATTGCAGAAACTAAGATGCCAGATTTGAACGCAGCAAACATTGAGTCTGCAATGCGTATGATCGAAGGTACTGCTCGTTCTATGGGATTCACTGTTGTTGACTAATCAATAACACCCCCAATATAACCCGCAAGACTTCATCATTTCGAGAAGTGACGTGGGAGATGAAAATCGATTGAACCACTTACAAGGAGAATAGAAAATGGCTAAAAAAAGCAAACAACTTCGTGCTGCTCTTGAAAAAATCGACAGCACAAAAGCATACAGTGTAGAAGAAGCTGTAGCACTTGCAAAAGAAACTAACTTTGCAAAATTTGACGCAACTGTAGAAGTTGCTTACAACTTGAACATCGACGTTAAAAAAGCTGACCAACAAATCCGTGGCGCAATGGTATTGCCAAACGGTACTGGTAAAACTTCACGCGTTCTTGTTTTCGCACGTGGTGCAAAAGCTGAAGAAGCAAAAGCTGCAGGTGCAGACTTTGTTGGTGAAGATGACCTTGTTGCGAAAATCAACGACGGTTGGTTGGACTTCGACGTAGTTATCGCTACACCTGACATGATGGCTCTTGTTGGACGTCTTGGACGTGTCCTTGGACCACGTAACTTGATGCCAAACCCTAAAACTGGTACTGTAACAATGGATGTTGCTAAAGCAGTTGAAGAGTCTAAAGGTGGTAAAATTACTTACCGTGCTGACCGTGCAGGTAACGTTCAAGCAATCATCGGTAAAGTATCATTTGAAGCTGAAAAATTGGTTGAAAACTTTAAAGCTTTCAACGAAACAATCCAAAAAGCAAAACCAGCTACAGCTAAAGGAACTTATGTAACAAACTTGACAATCACAACTACTCAAGGTGTTGGTATCAAGGTTGACGTAAACTCACTTTAATTAACAGATTTTTAAAAACGAGTACGAATGTGCTCGTTTTTTAGGTACAACGAGTATTCCGTTCATCTGAGGTGTAAGTCCTCTGTGGGTACCATATACTAGTAAACCCAAAAGTGATTCCCAAGCCTGACTATTGTGAGTAGCTGATCGAACGGCATTAGGATAGACTGTTTAAGTCTGACGTTGGAAACAAGAATCGGCAGAGAAAGAGATAGAGAAATCTTGGCTATACGAATAGGCACGTGATAGTAAAGCGTATATAGCGGATAAGGAGGCCAGCAACTCTAAAGTACAAATATGTAGTCGTAACCTATATGCGTAAACTACGTGAGCAATTGAATTCGAACTAGAGAGGTGATTCATAGATTTATGCTATAGTCATGGCAGCTTGTATGCTTTTGATTCTAGTTTATCAAATAATAGATTAGAATTGTCAGATAATATAATTTTATGTTATAATGAAGAAAAAATAGAGGTGTTCAAATGTCAGAAGCAGGTCATAAGTTTTTAGCAAAACTGGGGAAAAAACGCTTACGTCCAGGTGGAAAACGTGCTACAGATTGGTTAATTGCGGAAGGAGGATTTTCAAAAGAAAAGAGAATACTAGAAGTTGCGTGCAATAGGGGAACTACAGCAATTGAGTTGGCACAGCGTTTTGGTTGTAAGATAACTGCTGTTGATATGGATGGACAAGCCTTAGAAGTGGCTAAAAAATCTGCTGAAACGGCAGGTGTTGGTCATTTGATCAGATTTGAAAGAGCAAATGCAATGAAACTTCCTTATGGAGATGCTAGTTTTGATATTGTTATAAATGAAGCTATGCTGACTATGCAAGCCGATAAAGCTAAGAAAAAATGTGTAATGGAGTATCTAAGGGTTTTAAAACCTGAAGGTCTTCTTTTGACACATGATGTGCTTCTTAAGGAAGCTAAAGAGTCTGTCAGACAGGAATTGTCACAAGCAATTCATGTAAATGTAGGTCCTTTAACTCAAGATGGTTGGGAACAGGTGATGATAGAATCAGGTTATCGTGATGTGAAAATATTGACTGGTGAAATGACATTAATGAAATTATCAGGTATGATTTATGACGAAGGTTGGCTAGGAACTTTGAAAATTTGCGTAAATGCTTGTAAAAAGGAGAATAGAAAGCAGTTTTTAACTATGTATAAAATGTTTGCTAAGAATAAACAGCAATTGGGCTTTATTGCTATGGCTAGTTATAAATCGTCAAATCGTTAGATAATTATTGAAGTTAACTTTTCCTTTTTTCTTTCTTAAAAAATATGCTATAATAGAGAGTAAAAAACTTTGAAAGAAAGAAAAAGATGAATTTAAAAGATTATATCGCAACGATTGAAAATTATCCCAAGGAAGGCATCACCTTCCGTGATATCAGCCCATTGATGGCAGATGGAAATGCTTATAGCTACGCTGTTCGTGAAATTGTTCAGTATGCAACTGACAAGAAAATCGACATGATCGTGGGTCCAGAGGCTCGTGGATTTATTGTTGGCTGCCCAGTTGCTTTTGAGCTGGGAATTGGATTTGCTCCTGTTCGTAAACCAGGGAAATTGCCACGTGAAGTCATTTCTGCTGACTATGAGAAAGAGTACGGTATTGATACCTTGACCATGCATGCTGATGCGATTAAACCAGGTCAACGTGTTCTCATCGTAGATGATCTTTTGGCAACAGGTGGAACTGTTAAGGCAACGATTGAGATGATTGAAAGACTTGGTGGAGTTGTAGCCGGTTGTGCTTTCTTGATTGAGTTGGATGAGCTTAAAGGCCGTGAAAAAATCGGAGATTACGATTACAAGGTACTTATGCATTATTAATGAAAAACAGTCCTTGGGGCTGTTTTCTCTTCATCTGCTATATAAATTAACTATAGCTAGTTAGAGAAAAACTATAATTGAAAACTATATCTTCATGCAGTATAATAAAGGGAAGAAGTATTTGGAGGTTTTTGCTTTCAAACAGACAACATCATTCCCGAAATAGAGAACTGTTAGGAGGGTATTATGCCGATTCGAATTGATAAAAAATTACCAGCTGTGGAGATTTTAAGGACAGAAAATATCTTTGTTATGGACGACCAACGGGCTGCTCATCAGGATATTCGCCCCTTGAAGATTTTGATTTTAAATCTCATGCCTCAAAAGATGGTAACAGAAACGCAACTCTTGCGACATTTGGCTAATACCCCTTTGCAATTAGATATTGATTTCTTATATATGGAAACACATCGTTCCAAGACAACCCGTGCCGAACATATGGAAACCTTCTATAAGACCTTTCCAGAGGTCAAGGATGACTTTTTTGATGGAATGATTATCACAGGAGCACCAGTCGAGCATTTGCCTTTTGAAGAGGTGGACTACTGGGAGGAATTCAAGCAGGTCATCGAATGGTCCAAGACGCATGTTTTTTCAACCCTCCATATCTGTTGGGGAGCTCAAGCAGGTCTATATGTTCGCTATGGCGTTGAAAAGCACCAGATGGATCGGAAACTATCAGGAATTTATCCACAGGACACCTTGAAAGAAGGGCATCTTCTTTTTAGAGGTTTTGATGATCGCTATGTAGCTCCTCATTCTCGTCATACTGAGATTTTAAAAGAAGAAATCTTAAACAAGACCAATCTGGAGATTCTGTCAGAAGGTCCTGAGATTGGGGTTTCTATCCTAGCTAGTCGAGATTTGCGTGAGATTTATAGTTTTGGTCATTTGGAGTACGATCGTGACACTTTGGCAAGAGAGTATTTTCGTGATTATGAGGCGGGACTCGACCCTCATATCCCAGAGAACTACTTTAAAAATGATGATGTAAATGAGACGCCCTGTCTCTGTTGGTCTTCATCAGCTGCCCTCTTTTTCAGCAATTGGGTAAACTATGCAGTTTATCAAGAAACCCCTTTTGACTGGAGAAAGGTAGAGGATGATGCGGCTGCATTTGGATATCTATAAGAGGAATTATGACATATTTTGACGCTTTTAAATCAGGGAACTTGGTTTTGCCAAGTGCCCTGCTCTTGCATTTTAAGGAACTCTTTCCTTCCAGCGATGATTTTCTCGTCTGGCAATTTTTCTATTTACAAAATACCACAGCCCTAGGAGATGTTTCACCTAGTCAGATTGCTGAAATCATTGGCAAAGAGGTGGCAGATGTCAACCAATCCATTTCGAATTTGACTGAAAATGGTTTGCTACAATATCGGACCATTGAACTAAATGGGGAAATTGAGCTGATTTTTGATGCTAGTTTGGCTTTTGAACGCTTGGATAGCTTGCTAGATACCCAAGCTCCAGCTACAACAGCCCCAAATCCGCAGAATCAATTGAAGGATCTGGTTGAAACTTTTCAGCAAGAATTGGGACGCTTATTAACACCATTTGAAATCGAAGATCTTTCTAAGACTGTCAAAGAAGACGGAGTTAAGGCGGATTTGATCAAGGAAGCTCTCCGAGAGGCTGTTCTCAATGGCAAGCCAAACTGGAAATATATTCAGGCCATCCTACGAAACTGGCGCCATGAAGGTATTCAGTCTGTGGCTCAGGTAGAGGCCAAACGAGCAGAGCGAGAAGCCAACAATCCCAAACAAGTTCAGGCTTCGGCTGATTTCCTCGATGCCATGAATTTGTGGCAAGATTAGTCGCTTGAAAAATCTTGAAAATTAGAGTAAGGTTTGCAAGCTCCTTATAAATATGATAGAATAATAGTGAATAAAATGAAAAAAGAGGTATGTGAAATGTCACGTAAACCATTTATCGCTGGTAACTGGAAAATGAACAAAAATCCAGAAGAAGCAAAAGCATTCGTTGAAGCCGTTGCATCAAAACTTCCTTCATCAGACCTTGTTGAAGCAGGTATCGCAGCTCCTGCAGTTGATTTGACAGCTGTTCTTGCTGCTGCTAAAGGTTCAAACCTTAAAGTTGCTGCTCAAAACTGCTACTTTGAAAATGCAGGTGCATTTACTGGTGAAACTAGCCCACAAGTTTTGAAAGAAATCGGTACAGACTACGTTGTGATCGGTCACTCAGAGCGTCGTGACTACTTCCATGAAACTGACGAAGATATCAACAAAAAAGCAAAAGCAATCTTTGCAAACGGTATGCTTCCAATCATCTGTTGTGGTGAGTCACTTGAAACTTACGAAGCTGGTAAAGCAGCTGAATTCGTAGGTGCTCAAGTATCTGCTGCATTGGCTGGATTGACAGCTGAACAAGTTGCTGCATCCGTTATCGCTTATGAGCCAATCTGGGCTATCGGTACTGGTAAATCAGCTTCACAAGACGATGCACAAAAAATGTGTAAAGTCGTTCGTGACGTTGTAGCTGCAGACTTTGGTCAAGAAGTTGCTGACAAAGTTCGTGTTCAATACGGTGGTTCTGTTAAACCTGAGAACGTTGCTTCATACATGGCTTGCCCAGACGTTGACGGTGCCCTTGTTGGTGGTGCGTCACTTGAAGCTGAAAGCTTCTTGGCATTGCTTGATTTTGTAAAATAATCTAAATTATTCGAGACAGTCTTCTAAGACTGTCTTTTTTTATAGAGACCGTATATTTTTCTTAAATTATCAGTCTATTACAACTTTTCTCAGATAGTACATTTTCCTTGCTATCGTTTTCTGGGAGTAGTATACTTATATTGTAACCACTAAGAAGATGGTTACAAAAAAATGAAAGAGGTAAGAAATATGGTTGAATTGAAAAAAGAAGCAGTAAAAGACGTAACAACATTGTCTAAAACAGCGCCAGTAGCATTGGCAAAAACAAAGGAAGTATTGAACCAAGCAGTAGCGGACTTGTATGTGGCACACATTGCCCTTCACCAAGTTCACTGGTATATGCGTGGTCGTGGCTTCATGGTATGGCATCCAAAAATGGATGAATACATGGACAGTCTTGATGGTTACCTTGACGAAATCAGCGAACGCTTAATTACACTTGGTGGCAAACCATACTCTACTCTGACAGAGTTCCTTCAACACAGTGAAATCGAAGAAGAAGAAGGAGAATTCCGTAACGTTGAAGAAAGCTTGGAACGTGTTCTAGCAATTTATCGCTACCTCATCGCTCTTTTCCAAAAAGCTTTGGATGTTACTGATGAAGAAGGCGATGATGTTACAAACGATATCTTTGTTGGTGCTAAGGCTGAACTTGAGAAAACAGTTTGGATGCTTGCAGCAGAACTTGGACAAGCTCCTGGTTTGTAAAATATAGTTGCTACCCCTTTTATCATGAGGTACCTGATAAGTGCCCATGACCAATCATCTTTTAAAAGTCATGTAACTGTAAACAGTTGCATGATTTTTTTGTCTGCTGGACTTAGGACACATTGTCAAAAGTAGGATTTTACGGTATAATAGTTGCTGTTCAATAACATATGAATTTTAAAGAATAATTGTTAGTTTAAGGAGGACTTATGAACAACTTACCAAATTGCCCGAAATGTAATTCAGAATATGTCTACGAAGACGGAAGCCTCTTGGTCTGCCCAGAGTGTGCCTATGAATGGAACCCTGCAGAAGTTGCAGAAGTAGAAGAAGGTGTTGTTGCTATTGATGCCAATGGAAACAAACTGGTTGACGGCGATACTGTAACTCTTATCAAGGATTTGAAAGTAAAAGGTGCGCCAAAGGATTTGAAACAAGGAACTCGCGTTAAAAATATCCGTATCGTAGAAGGTGACCACAACATAGACTGTAAGATTGATGGTTTTGGAGCTATGAAACTCAAGTCAGAATTTGTTAAGAAAATCTAGCCATGAAACTGAATTATAAATTTATCTTTTATAGTCGTGTGCTCTTGTTCTTAGCGGCATTTACAGGAGTTTATTTGGAGATTACCAAGCACGGTGGCTTTGGTATGCTCCTTTACTACACAGTGTTGTCCAATCTTTTGGTAACGATTTTCACGGGCTATCTGCTCCGTGTGATGAGCCGTTCAGGTGAAAATTGGCAAAGTCCGACCTTGCTTCGTCTCAAGGGTGGTGTTACCATGAGTATCATGATTACCTGTGTGATTTATCATTTTATGCTTGCTCCGATTGCGACAGACTTTTACCGTGTGGAAAATTTCCTTTGCCACTATATCGTTCCACTCTGGTTTTTAGCCGATACCCTCTTCTTTGATAAACGGGGTCAATACAAGATCTGGGATCCAGTTTTGTGGACCATCTTGCCCTTGGTTTATATGATTTTTGCCTTGTTTAACGGCCTGGTCTTAAAACTCAATATTCCGAATTCCAAGGACAATCCCTTCCCATATTTCTTTTTAAATGTGAACAAGGGTTGGGACGTGGTTATCAAATGGTGTTTGATCATTTTTGCAGCGTATATGGTTGCAGGCTTCATCTTCTATCTGATCAAGCAAATCAAGCGAAAATAGTCTTCCTATTAGGAAAGTTAGGACGGAGTCTCCAGTTCAATCGGGCTCCTTCTTTTCTTGCCATCTTCCTTTTAAAAGGATAAACAGTGAGAAATATACAGAAAGAAAATTCATGAAACAATATTTAGAACGGGCTAGTATTTTGGCCCTCTCCCTCGTTTTGATTACCTCCTTTTCCATCTCAAGTGCTCTGCCAGCCATGTTTGACTACTATCAAGGCTATCCCAAAGAACAAATCGAGCTCCTGGTCAGTCTTCCTTCTTTTGGAATTATGATAATGCTGGTTTTAAATGGGTTTTTGGAGCGGTTATTTCCTGAGCGACTTCAGATTAGTCTAGGACTTCTCATCCTTTCTATCGGTGGAACTGCCCCTTTCTGGTATCAGGAGTACAACTTTGTCTTTGCTATGCGGATTTTATTTGGCTTGGGTGTTGGAATGATTAATGCCAAGGCCATTTCCATCATTAGCGAACGCTATCATGGAAAGACACGGATCCAGATGTTGGGTCTTCGCGGATCAGCAGAAGTTGTCGGGGCATCGATTTTGACTCTAGTGGTAGGTCAACTCTTATCCTTGGGATGGACAGTGACCTTCTTGGCCTACAGTGCGGGATTTTTAGTATTGATCCTTTATCTGCTCTTTGTCCCTTATGGGAAAGAAAAGAAAGAAACAAAGAAAAAAGAGGCCGAAACGACTCGTTTGACAGGACAGATGAAAGGCTTGATTTTTCTATTGGCTGTCGAAGCAGCAGTTGTTGTCTGCACCAATACAGCCATCACCATTCGTATTCCTAGTCTGATGGTGGAAAGAGCTCTAGGGGATGCCCAGTTATCGAGTTTGGTTTTAAGTATCATGCAGTTGATTGGTATCTTGGCAGGTGTGAGTTTTTCTTTCTTTATCTCTCTGTTTAAAGAAAGGTTGCTCCTTTGGTCAGGTATCACCTTTGGATTGGGGCAGATTGTGATTGCCTTGTCTCCGTCATTGGGTGTGATGGTAGTTGGAAGTGTTGTGGCAGGTTTTTCTTACAGTGTGGCCTTGACCACTGTCTTTCAGCTTCTTTCCGAAAGGATCCCAGCCAAGCTCCTTAATCAGGCAACATCTTTTGCAGTGCTAGGATGTAGCTTTGGAGCCTTTACGACACCTTTCATTCTTGGGGCGATTGGCTTGGTGACTCAAAACGGTATGTTGGTCTTCACCATTCTAGGATGTTGGTTGATTGTCACTTCTGTCTTTGTTATGTATGCACTTCAAAAGAAAGCTTAGGATTAATTTCCTAAGTTTTTCTTTTTGATATTTGTACCCAGACAATTATTGGTTTTTAAACTTGTTTACACTTTTATTTCCTGATAAAATAGAAGTTATGACAAGATATAAAGCAACTATTTCTTATGATGGTTTTGCCTTTGCCGGTTTTCAGCGCCAGCCTCATGCGCGGAGCGTTCAAGAGGAAATCGAAAAAACCTTAACGAGACTCAATAAGGGGCAAGCCATCACTGTTCACGGTGCTGGTAGGACGGATAGTGGGGTCCATGCTCTGGGACAGGTCATTCATTTTGATCTGCCCTATCAGATGGATGAGGAAAAACTCCGTTTTGCTCTGGATACCCAGTCACCAGAAGATATCGATGTGATTTCGATTGAGATTGTGGCGGATGATTTTCATTGTCGTTATGCCAAGCACAGCAAGATCTATGAGTTTATCGTGGATAGAGGACGTCCCAAAAATCCTATGCGTCGTCACTACGCTACTCACTTTCCCTATCCGCTCGACGTGGAGCGGATGCAGGAGGCTGTCAAGAAATTAGAAGGAACCCATGATTTTACCGGTTTTACAGCATCTGGGACTAGTGTAGAGGACAAGGTTCGGACCATTACAGAAGCTAGTTTAACAGTTGATGAGACAGGGCAGTTTTTGACCTTTACCTTCTCTGGAAATGGTTTCTTGTATAAGCAGATTCGCAATATGGTGGGGACGTTGCTCAAAATCGGAAGTAATCGGATGCCAGTTGAGCAGATTGACCTCATCTTAGAGAAGAAGAACAGGCAACTTGCAGGTCCCACGGCTGCACCGAATGGCTTGTATTTAAAGGAGATTCGTTATGAAGAATAATCGTATTTTAGCCCTTTCTGGGAATGATATTTTTAGTGGTGGTGGTTTATCAGCTGATTTGGCCACCTATACCTTAAATGGTTTGCATGGCTTTGTAGCAGTGACTTGTTTGACGGCCTTGACCGAAAAGGGCTTTGAAGTCTTCCCTACGGATGATACTATTTTCCAACATGAATTGGATAGCTTGCGTGATGTCGAGTTTGCAGGGATTAAGATTGGTCTTCTCCCTACTGTCAGTGTGGCTGAGAAGGCATTGAACTTTATCAAGCGACGAACGGGAGTGCCTGTGGTACTGGACCCCGTCTTGGTCTGTAAGGAAACGCACGATGTGGCAGTCAGTGAACTCTGTCAAGAGTTGATTCGTTTTTTCCCTCATGTCAGTGTGATTACGCCAAATCTTCCTGAAGCAGAATTATTGGCTGGTCAGGAAATTAGAACCTTGGAAGATATGAAAGCTGCAGCGCAGAAATTGCATGATTTAGGAGCGCCAGCAGTCATTATCAAGGGAGGCAATCGCCTCAGTCAGGACAAGGCTGTAGATGTCTTTTATGATGGACAAACTTTCACTGTCCTAGAAAACCCAGTCATTCAAGGCCAAAATGCTGGTGCAGGTTGTACCTTTGCCTCAAGCATCGCCAGTCACCTGGTTAAAGGTGATGAACTTTTACCAGCAGTAGAGAGTTCTAAAGCTTTCGTTTACCGTGCTATTGCACAAGCAGATCAATATGGAGTAAGACAATATGAAGCAAACAAAAACAACTAAAATCGCCCTTGTATCCCTTTTAACCGCTCTTTCAGTAGTTCTAGGTTATTACTTGAAAATTGGAACGCCAACAGGAATATTGACTCTCTTGGATGCAGGTATTTTCTTTACTGCCTTTTACTTTGGCAGTAAAGAAGGAGCTGTCGTTGGAGGACTAGCAGGATTCCTAATTGACCTTCTATCAGGCTATCCACAGTGGATGTTCTTTAGCTTGATAAATCATGGCTTGCAAGGTTATTTTGCAGGTTTTAAAGGGAAATGGCAATGGCTGGGCCTAGTCTTAGCTACTATCGTCATGGTAAGTGGCTACGCTCTGGGCTCAACCCTAATGAATGGCTGGTCAGCAGCCTTACCAGAAATCCTTCCAAACTTCCTGCAAAATACCTTGGGAATGGTTGTGGGGTTTGTAGTCTTTCAGAGTGTTAAGAAGATAAAATAAAAAAGTCAGCTTCAATAGCTGACTTTTTGTTTGTCTATGTTTAATCAAAATAAAGCAAGTCCTTGCTGGTGCTTGTAAAGAGGTCAAAGCCATCCTTAGTGACAACACCGCAGTCTTCGATACGAACACCGACTTTACCAGGGATATAGACACCTGGTTCAACAGAGAAGCACATGCCTTCTTCGATGACCATGTCGTTTCCTTCCATGATAGATGGAAATTCGTGGACATCCATACCGATACCGTGACCGAGACGGTGGTTGAAGTACTCACCGTAACCAGCTTTTTCGATGACTTCACGGGCAGCGCGGTCCACTTCATGGGCAGTCACCCCCGGTTTGATAAAGTCAAGGGCAGCTTGTTGGGCTTCAAGGGTCAAGTTGTAAATATCTTTCTTGAATTGGTCTGGTTTGCCGACAGCGACTGTACGAGTCATATCTGATGCATAGCCATTGACCATAACACCCAGGTCAAAGAGGAGAAGGGCGTCTTTTTCGACCTTGTTTGCACCAGGAATTCCGTGTGGATTTGCAGCGTTATCGCCAGTCAAGACCATGGTATCAAAACTCATTTCATAACCTTCACGCTTCATAGCAAAGTCGATTTGTGCAATGATATCTGTCTCAGTCTTATCAAGAGAAATATTGTCAAAACCAACTTTTACAGCCTTATCAGCATAGAGCCCTGCAACCATCATTTTTTGGATTTCATCAGCTGATTTGATGAGGCGCATGCGCTGGATGCGAGGAGTGAGGTTTTCAAACTCAGCAGTTTCAAAGACTGTTTTCAAACCATGGTATTTGGTCAAGATGAGATTGTCAAACTCAACAGCGACACGTTTGAAATCAAGTTGAGGCAAAGCGTTTTTGATTTTTTGCCATGGATTTTCAGAGTCCACATAGCCCACAACTGGGAAGGAAACAGTGCTGCTTGCACGCTCTACTTCAAGGGCTGGAACAAAGAGAAGCGGTTCCTGATCTGCTAGAACAAAGAGGAACATTTGGCGTTCATGGGGATCACTGTAAAAGCCAGTGAGGTAATCGATAGTGACGGGGTCAGATACGACAGCGACGTCTAGTTTTTCTGATTCAAGATATGTTACGATTTGTTGTAATTTAGACATGTGCTACCTTCTTTCTACCCCTCTATTTTGGCAAAAAAAGAGAGAAAATGCAAGGGAGAAGGGTAAAAGAACATGCAAAAAGAACTCCGAAAGGATAGCGGAGTTCTTTGGTATGGTTTTCCTTGGTTTAAGAAAAGTCAGCCTTGCTTTTGACGTCGCTGTATTCTTCAGCGATTTCTTGGCTGAGTATGTCCTCATAAGCAGGAAGTTGGATATCCTGACCGTATTTCTTCTTGAGGGCAGTAGTAACCAGGCGATAAGCAAGATTGGCATTACGAGAGAGGATAGGTCCGTGGAAGTAGGAACCAAATACATTCTTATAATGAACCCCTTCGCCGATCTTTTCTTCGTTGTTTCCATTTCCATAGACAACCAGTCCCAGTGGTTTTTGGTCATCTGAGAGGAAGGTACGACCTTGGTGATTTTCAAAGCCATAGTAGGTTTCATCGAAATCTTCATTGTGAATCTTGATGTCACCGATAAAGCGGTTGTTGGTTTGGTTGAGAGTATAATGTCCCATGACACCGAGCCCTTCGATGCGCTTGCCTGAAGCTTCAACATAATATTGTCCCAATAGTTGAAAACCACCACAGATGGCTAGAACAACACCATCGTTTTGGATGTAGTTGTCAATGCTCTCTTTCTTAGTAGGAAGGTCGCCTGCGATGATACTTTGTTCAAAGTCTTGACCGCCACCGAAAAAGGCGATATCGTAGTGGTTTTCATCAAAATCATCATGGAGAGAAACGATGTCGACTGTTACATGAGTCCCCAGTTTTTCAGCCACATACTTGAGCATGAGGATGTTGCCGTTGTCTCCGTAAGTATTCATGAGATTTCCATAGAGGTGGGCAATGTTGAGCTGATAAGGGTAGTTGCCAGCTTTTGAGGAAAGTGAAGTGTAAACCATTAGTTCATCTCCTTTCTAACAATCTGACGACTAGCCAGCAGTTCGCGGAATTCCAGCATAGCAGTATAAGTAGCCAGGATATAGGCATGTTTGCAGTCTTGGTTCTCAATGGTCTTGAGAACTTGCTCCAGATTGCTTGTTTCAGTGATTTTATCAGCTGGGTATCCTGTCACCCGTAGACGACGCGCGATTTCAGAATGGCGAACACCGCCAGCGTTGATTTCAGGAATGTCCATGTCAGTGATTTGTTCAAAGTCCGCATCCCAGATCCAGCTAGTGTCAATTCCATCTGCATAGTTGGCATTTAGGAGGACAGATAGGCTAAATGGATAAGGAGCTAGTTTGATCATTTCAATAGCTTGGGTCGCTCCAACAGGATTCTTGATAAGGACAAGGGTACATTCCTTATCACCGATATGGAAGGTTTCCTGACGACCGAAGACAGCGCGACTCTTATCAAATCCTTGCTTGATTCGTTGCGAATCTGCGCCGAGGAATCGAGCAATGGCAACCGCAGCTAGCGCATTGTAGATGTTGTAAAGTCCACCGATTTGGATGCCATATTCTTGGCCGTCAATGACAAAGCGAGAGCGATTGTTGGTCAACTCAACCAGTTCTGTCAGACGGTAGTCCAAGTCAGGTCGTTTGCAGCCACAATTTTCACAGATATAGGCACCCAAGTTGGCATAGGTATTGTGCTCATATTTGAGGATGCCTTGACAGTCAGGGCAGAGAATCCCTTCGGTATTGTAGTGAGCCAGTTGGGCTGGCCCTTTTTCCAAGTCAAAACCAAAATACTGTACTGGGTTTGGAATAGCTGGCTTGTAGAAAAGTGGACTGTCACCATTGAGGAGAACAGTAGCCGTAGGCACCTTACGAATAGCATCCAAAATCATGTTATAAGTTGTGTAAATTTCACCGTAGCGGTCCATCTGATCACGGAAAATATTAGTGATGACAAAAAGGCTAGGATGGATGTAGTCACAGATACGAGATAGACTGGCCTCGTCAATTTCTAGAACGGCAATGTTTTTCCCAGTTTTAGAGGATTTGGCCGTCAAGAAGGTTGTCGTAATCCCTGTAATCATGTTGGCACCGCTCGGATTGGTCAGAACCTGACCATAAACTTCTTTTAAAATGCCGACAGTGAGAGCAGTTGTCAGGGTTTTCCCGTTGGTTCCAGTGACCACGACAATCTCGTAGTTCTTAGCTAGATTTTGTAAAATATCTTTATCAAATTGAAGGGCGAGTTTTCCTGGGAGCGTACTTCCGCGGCCAAGACGGCTCAAAATGAAGTGAGAAGAATGCCCAGCTAGGAGGCCCAAAGTAGTTTTTAATTTCATGTTTCTATTATATCATAAAAGAGGGAAAAGACAGATTTGATACTCAATGAAAATCAAAGAGCAAACTAGGAAGCTAGCCGCAGGCTGTACTTGAGTACGGCAAGGTAAAGCTGACGTAGTTTGAATTTGATTTTCGAAGAGTATGAGATTTCACAGAAACAAAAACAGCCCGACGAGGGCTGTTAGCTAACAAACCAGTCTCAACTTAAATCGCAAACAAGTCATTCAAGTTCTCAGCCAAGGTTGGGTGAGTGAAGATTTGTTTTGTGAAGTAAGTGTAAGGAATCTTGTTGTCCATAGCAACAGTGATGATGTTGATGATTTCTTGTGATCCTTCTGAGAAGATGCTTGCACCAAGAATCTCTTTAGTTTCAGTATTGACAACAGCTTTGAAGGCTCCGCGAAGGTCGCCATTTACATGACCACGAGGCATCGCAGCAACAGGGATTTCCTTAACAGCGTATGGAAGTTTCAAATCAGCTGCTTGGCTTTCAGTCAAACCAACTTGTGAAAGTGCAGGTGTGATGAACATGGTGTTTGGCACATTGAGACGGTCTTCAAGTGTGTAGCTGCCATCTCCAGCAAGATAGCTGTAAACAACACGGAAGTCATCAAGTGAAATGTAGGTAAATTGAAGGCCACCGTTGACATCCCCAACTGCAAAGACACCAGGAACGTTTGTTTGACAATGTTTGTCGACCTTGATAGCACCACGCTCAGTTAGTTCAATATCGGTATTTTCAAGTTGAAGTGGTTCTACGTTTGGCTTACGTCCAGTTGCGTAGAGAAGGGCATCGAAACGGTAAGTTTCGTTTTCAGTTACGACGAGAACTTGGTCTCCATCGTTTTTGATTTCAGTAGTACGGATGTTTTGAAGCAATTCAATGCCGTCTTCTTCCATATATTGTTTAGCAAGAGCTGCGATGGAAGGTTCTGCACGAGGTAGGAAAGTATCCAAGGCATCTAGGACTGTAACCTTGCTTCCAAGTCTGTTGTATAGACCTGCAAATTCAAGACCGATATTTCCGCCACCAAGGACACCAAGTTTTTCAGGCAATTTGTCCAAGTTTTGGATACCTGTTGAGTCAAAGACGTTTTTGCTTGTAGCAAGTCCAGGGATTGGCAAGACGTTTGAAACAGCACCAGTGTTGATAACGATAGTTTCAGCAGTCAGCTCTTGTTTTTCATCACCAGCCTGGATTTCGATGACTTTGTTTGAAAGGAAGTGAGCTTCCGCATCAAAGATATCTACACCTGTTCCCGCAACAGTAGCATAGTTTTTGCCGTTGAGGCGACTAGTGATAGTATTTTTGGTAGCAATGACTTCTTCAAAAGATAAGTCTTTCTCAGCAGCAACTAGCAAGGTTTTAGTTGGGATACATCCGATGTTGATACAAGTTCCACCGTACATAGCTTTGCTACGTTCAACAAGGGCAATTTTTTTGCCAGCTGAAGCCAATTTACCAGCTAGTGTCTTCCCAGCTTTACCAAATCCAATAACGATTAAATCATATGTTAACATTTATAGTCCTCCTATTCGAATTTCATTCTAGCACAAGAAAAAAACTTTTGCACAATTCTGCTACGAAAAAGACAGAAAAAGATAAAAACGCTTTCCAGACAAAAAACTAGTAATTTTTTGGCAAGCTTGATAAACTAAAATCCTATCTATTTCTATATAAAATAGAATAAATGTTCGAAAATAGGAGGTTTTATGAAATCGAATCGTTATATTATTGCCTTTGCTGGGGTCATTTTACACTTAATGCTGGGTTCGACTTATGCTTGGAGTGTTTATCGCAACCCTATTATTGAAAAAACGGGATGGGATCAGGCTTCTGTTGCCTTTGCCTTTAGTCTAGCAATCTTTTGTTTGGGATTATCGGCTGCATTTATGGGGCGTTTGGTAGAAAAATTTGGTCCGAGAGTCATGGGGAGTCTATCAGCTTTTCTATACGCAGGTGGAAATATCTTAACAGGATTTGCAATAGACCGTCAGGAGCTGTGGTTGTTGTATCTCGCTTATGGCATTTTAGGTGGGCTTGGTTTGGGAGCAGGCTATATTACCCCTGTGTCAACGATTATAAAATGGTTTCCTGATAAACGTGGTCTCGCAACAGGTTTAGCGATTATGGGGTTTGGTTTTGCTTCTTTATTGACTAGTCCCATAGCGCAACATCTCATCGCAAGGGTAGGGCTTGTAGAAACTTTTTATATTTTAGGTGCAAGTTACTTTATTATCATGCTCCTAGCTTCACAATTCATTAAGCGTCCAAATGAGCAAGAGCTTGCAATTTTATCTGTTTCAGGGAAAGAAAAAACAGTCTCTTTGACGCAAGGAATGGCTGCGAATCAGGCCCTGAAAAGCAATCGGTTTTATATACTTTGGATTATTTTCTTTATCAACATAGCTTGTGGTTTAGGTTTAATTTCAGCGGCATCGCCAATGGCACAGGAGATGGCTGGCTTGTCTACAAGTCATGCAGCAGTTATGGTGGGCGTTTTAGGGATTTTCAATGGGTTTGGTCGTTTGCTCTGGGCGAGTTTATCTGACTATATCGGTCGCCCTCTAACCTTTAGTATATTACTGCTTGTCAATCTTTTCTTTTCTCTCTCACTTTGGCTCTTTACAGATTCCGTTTTATTTGTAGTCGCTATGTCTATTTTGATGACTTGCTATGGAGCTGGTTTTTCATTGATTCCGGCTTATCTCAGTGATATTTTTGGAACCAAGGAATTGGCAGCTCTGCATGGATATATTTTAACAGCTTGGGCAATGGCTGGTTTAGCAGGGCCTATTTTATTAGCAGAGACTTATAAAATAGCTCATTCTTACACACAAACCTTGTTCGTTTTTCTCATTTTATATAGTATAGCCTTGACTTTGTCTTATTATCTAGGTCGTTCAATCAAAAAGGAAATCTAAAAACCGCTTACATGATTTTCCTAAAGGATTCTACTATCTTTTGCTTTGGTCTTGTGTTATACTAAATAGGTTGCAAAGAAACTAGTACTTTTCTTTCGTGGAAAAGAAGCAACACGGTATCTCATTTTTGTTGAAGATACGTCATGAAAAGAAAAGTATAAACTAAAGCCCTATAGGGTGGCTTCGCACCACCTTTAGAAAGAAGAATAACGTGAAATTTAATGAATTTAATTTGTCTGCTGAATTGCTAGCAGAGATTGAAAAAGCTGGATTTGTAGAAGCCAGTCCCATCCAAGAACAGACCATTCCCTTGGCTCTCGAAGGAAAAGACGTTATCGGTCAAGCTCAGACTGGTACAGGAAAAACTGCAGCTTTTGGCTTGCCAACTCTTGAAAAAATCCGTACAGAAGAAGCTACCATCCAAGCCTTGGTCATCGCTCCAACTCGTGAACTCGCTGTTCAAAGCCAAGAAGAACTCTTCCGCTTTGGCCGTAGCAAGGGAGTGAAGGTTCGCTCCGTTTACGGTGGTTCCAGCATTGAAAAACAAATCAAGGCCCTTAAATCTGGTGCCCATATCGTGGTAGGAACACCAGGCCGTCTCTTGGACTTGATTAAACGCAAGGCCTTGAAATTACAAGATATTGAAACGCTTATCCTTGACGAAGCGGATGAAATGCTCAACATGGGCTTCCTTGAAGACATCGAAGCCATCATTTCCCGTGTCCCTGAAAATCGTCAAACCTTGCTCTTTTCAGCAACCATGCCAGATGCTATCAAACGTATTGGTGTTCAGTTTATGAAAGACCCTGAGCATGTCAAAATTGCTGCCAAGGAATTGACAACAGAGCTGGTGGACCAGTACTATATCCGTGTCAAGGAACAAGAAAAATTTGATACTATGACGCGTCTCATGGATGTGGAACAACCAGAGCTTGCTATCGTATTTGGTCGTACCAAACGCCGTGTAGATGAATTGACTCGTGGTCTTAAAATCCGTGGCTTCCGTGCAGAAGGGATTCATGGTGACTTAGACCAAAACAAACGTCTTCGTGTCCTTCGTGATTTTAAAAATGGGAATCTTGATGTTCTAGTTGCGACAGACGTAGCAGCACGTGGTTTGGATATCTCAGGTGTGACCCACGTCTATAACTACGATATTCCACAAGATCCTGAAAGTTATGTTCACCGTATCGGTCGTACAGGTCGTGCTGGTAAGTCAGGTCAATCTATTACCTTTGTTTCTCCAAATGAAATGGGCTACCTTCAAATTATTGAAAACTTGACTAAGAAGCGCATGAAAGGCTTGAAACCAGCGACAGCAGAAGAAGCCTTCCAAGCTAAGAAACAAGTAGCGCTCAAGAAAATCGAACGAGACTTTGCAGACGAAGCCATTCGTGGGAACTTTGAGAAATTTGCTAAAGATGCTCGTAAGTTAGCTGCAGAATTTAGTCCAGAAGAATTGGCTATGTATATCTTGAGTCTGACAGTCCAAGATCCAGACAGCCTTCCTGAAGTGGAGATTGCGCGTGAAAAACCACTGCCATTTAAACCATCAGGTAATGGCTTTGGTGGCAAAGGCAAGGGAGGTCGAGGAGGCCGTCGTGGAGATGATCGCCGTGGCAATGGTCGCCGTGATGATTTCAAGAAAGGTAGTCGTGGAAACGACCGTTTTGATAAAGACAGACGGTACCGTAATAAGGACAATAAAAAACCTCGAAACACTTCAAGCGAAAAGAAAACCGGCTTTGTTATTCGTAACAAAGGAGACAAATAGAAAAAAGCGATTCACAGTGTGAATCGCTTTTATATATAAGGAGACCGATAGTAAAAGAAGATGGTGATAGTAAAGGATAGGTGAAACGGAAAGGGATTTATCATGTCATCTTCTTATAATGTTATAATATCAAAAATAAAATAGGATGTCAATAAAAAAATCGCTTTTTTTCTAAAATATTTTTGCTGTTCAAAATTGCAATTAAATAAGCAATTTTCAGATAATTATTGAAATAAAGACTTTTCTATGTTATAATGGAAGCGATTATATGCGAGGTAAAAAATGGCACATTTATTAGAAAAAACAAGAAAAATCACGTCTATTCTAAAGCGCTCTGAGGAGCAACTCCAAGATGAACTTCCTTACAATGCGATCACACGCCAGTTAGCTGATATTATTGACTGTAACGCTTGTATTGTGAATAACAAGGGACGTCTCTTGGGTTACTTTATGCGTTATAAGACCAATAATGACCGTGTAGAACAATTCTTCCAAACCAAAACCTTCCCTGACGTCTATGTACAAGGGGCGAACATGATTTATGACACGGAAGCCAACCTACCTGTTGAACATGATTTGACCATTTTCCCTGTGGAGAGCCGTGCAGACTTTCCAGATGGGTTGACAACGATTGCTCCGATTCATGTATCAGGGATTCGCCTAGGTTCGTTGATCATTTGGCGCAATGATAAGAAGTTTGAAGATGAAGATTTGATCCTTGTCGAGATTGCCAGCACGGTAGTAGGGATTCAACTATTGAACTTCCAACGTGAAGAAGATGAGAAAAATATTCGCCGTCGTACGGCTGTTACCATGGCGGTCAATACCCTTTCCTATTCAGAACTTCGTGCCGTATCAGCTATTCTAGCTGAGTTGGATGGGAATGAAGGGCAGCTGACTGCATCAGTTATTGCAGATCGTATTGGCATTACGCGCTCAGTGATTGTCAATGCGCTTCGTAAATTGGAGTCGGCGGGAATTATTGAGAGTCGTTCTTTAGGAATGAAGGGGACTTATCTCAAAGTTCTAATTGGTGATATTTTTGAGGAAGTGAAAAAGAGGGACTACTAATGGCAAAGGCTTTAATCTCGATTGACTATACAGAGGATTTCGTAGCAGACCATGGAAAGCTAACTGCTGGCGCACCCGCTCAAGCAATATCAAAAGCCATTGATCAGGTAACTAGATTAGCTTTTGATCGTGGAGACTATGTCTTTTTTACCATTGATGCTCATGAAGAGAAGGATGCATTCCACCCAGAAAGCAAGCTCTTTCCACCGCACAACATCATCGGAACTAGTGGTCGTAACCTTTATGGCCTCCTAGCTGATTTTTATGCTGAGCATGAGGCGGATAGTCGTGTCTTTTGGATGGACAAGCGTCACTATTCAGCTTTTTCAGGAACGGACTTAGATATCCGTTTGCGGGAACGTCGGGTTGATACTGTTATCTTAACAGGTGTTTTGACGGACATTTGCGTCCTTCATACGGCTATTGATGCTTATAATTTAGGTTATCAAATTGAGATTGTTAAGTCCGCAGTTGCCTCTATTTGGCCAGAAAATCATCAGTTTGCTCTTGGGCATTTTAAGAACACATTGGGAGCAAAATTACTGGATGAAAACCTTGCTGAAATTGAACAATAAGCCTGTTGGAAAAATGAAAAAAATCTGAAAAAAGTGTTGACAAAGATTTTGAAAGTTGATATACTAGTAAAGTAATCGACGCGGGGATGGCGGAATTGGCAGACGCGCAGGACTAAGGATCCTGTGACCGCTTTAGGTCGTGAGGGTTCAAGTCCCTCTCTCCGCATAGGGTAAGAGTTAGCTTTAGCTAGCTCTTTTTTTGTTAGCACGCATAGCGATTATTCAACAAGAGAGGTCTACCTTTCTTGTTTTTTCTTTTCTTTTAAATAGTGCTATAATATAGATAGAAAGTAACTGCAAAAAGTCTTATATGAAAGATCATCGAGTAATGGATACTAATAGGCTTGGTTAAAACGGATATATAAGGTAGGAAAGGAGGAGTAGGTGGTCATTTGGTATTTGAAATGAGTATTTCAAAAGTTTAAAGGAGGATTACGATGGTTAATGAACTTCAACGAATAATGAGCGCCTTTATTCAAATTCTCTTTATTATTTTACTACCTTCTATCTGGTGGTTTATGACTACGAGGGGGAAAGTTCCATTTATGGAATGGATCGGACTAAAAGCTATCAAAAGAGTAAAAACTTTGCATCTGATTTTATGGATGGTGGGGGGATTTTCCTTATTTACTATTTTTTCTATCCTTATCTTTCCTCTTACTAGTGGTCTAGAAACAGCTACTTCGGCTTTTTCTGCTATGGGTTCTAAGGCTTTACCAAGTATTCTAATTTACAGTATTTTGCAAACATCTTTACCAGAGGAACTATTATTTAGAGGTTTTCTACTGAAACGAATGGCAAATCACATGCCGTTTGTCTTTGCAAATACCATACAGGCCTTCGCTTTTGGATTGCTTCATGGAGTATTGTTTGCTTCAGTAGTGAGTTTGGGAGTCACTTTTTTCATTGTATTTTTTACTGGAGCAATAGCAGCTTATCTTGGTTTTGTTAATGAAAAGATAGCAGGAGGATCAATTTTACCAAGTTGGCTAATGCATGCCACAGCCAACATCCTCTCTGGTTTAGTTTCTGCATTTTCTTTGCTTTGAGTGGATGCAGTTATAAAAATGGAGCTGGTAGAAATACCAGCTTTTTTTCAAAAAATAAATCAAAAAGTTTTTTCGATTTCATAAACATTTCATATTTGGATTTTATAATAGTCTTACAAATATGGAGGTGACAAATGAATCCAATCCAAAGAGCTTGGGCTTATGTCAGCAGAAAACGACTGAGAAGTTTTATTTTATTTCTGATTTTATTTGTCCTTTTAGCAGGAATTTCAGCCTGTTTGACGCTGATGAAGTCCAACAAAACAGTAGAAATCAATCTTTACAAATCACTCAATACATCTTTTTCTATCAAAAAGATAGAAAATGGACAGACCTTCAAGTTGTCAGACTTAGCATCCGTGAGCAAGATTAAGGGACTGGAAAATGCCTCTCCTGAACTTGAGACGGTCGCAAAACTGAAAGACAAGGAAGCGGTGAGTGGTGAGCAGAGTGTAGAACGCGATGATTTGTCAGCTGCGGACAAGAACTTGGTTAGCTTAACGTCTCTTGAGGATTCATCCAAGGATGTCACCTTTACCAGTTCGGCTTTCAATCTAAAAGAAGGGCGACACCTTCAAAAAGGGGATTCCAAGAAAATCCTTATCCACGAAGAGTTGGCCAAGAAGAACGGTCTTTCGCTTCATGACAAGATTCGCTTGGATGCTGGTCAGTCAGAATCTGGAAAAGGGCAAACAGTAGAGTTTGAGATTGTCGGCATCTTTTCTGGTAAAAAGCAAGAGAAATTTACAGGCTTGTCTTCTGACTTCAGTGAAAACCAGGTCTTTACAGACTATGAAAGTAGCCAAACTCTTTTAGGAAATAGTGAACCTCAAGTCAGTGCAGCGCGCTTCTATGTAGAAAATCCTAAGGAAATGGACGGACTCATGAAGCAGGTGGAAAACTTGGCCTTGGAAAATCAAGGCTATCAAGTCGAAAAAGAAAACAAGGCCTTTGAACAGTTCAAAGACTCAGTTGCAACCTTCCAAACCTTCCTAACCATCTTCCTTTATGGGATGTTGATAGCTGGAGCTGGAGCCTTAATTTTGGTCTTGTCTCTCTGGTTAAGAGAAAGGGTCTATGAAGTAGGGATTTTACTGGCACTTGGAAAAGGCAAGAGCTCAATCTTCCTACAGTTCTGTTTAGAGGTGGTGTTGGTATCTCTTGGAGCTTTGCTTCCATCCTTTATCGCTGGAAAGGCCATTACATCCTATCTACTTCAAACTGTACTAGCAAGTGGAGATCAGGCAACCTTACAAGATACACTAGCTAAAGCAAGCAGTCTATCAACCAGTCTCCTATCCTTTGCAGAATCCTATGTCTTTCTGCTACTGATTGGTTGCTTGTCTGTAGCCCTTTGTTTCCTATTCTTATTTAGAAAGTCGCCGAAAGAAATTTTATCATCTATTAGTTAAGAAGGAGAAATCATGACTTTATTACAATTGCAAGATGTTACCTACCGTTATAAGAACACTGCTGAAGCAGTTTTATATCAGATCAAGTATAATTTTGAACCCGGAAAATTTTATAGTATCATTGGTGAGTCAGGAGCAGGAAAATCCACTCTCTTGTCCCTGCTTGCTGGTCTAGATAGTCCTGTTGAAGGTTCTATCCTTTTCCAAGGAGAGGACATTCGGAATAAGGGATATTCTTACCATCGCATGCACCATATTTCCTTGGTCTTTCAAAATTATAACTTGATAGATTATCTTTCTCCGCTGGAAAATATCCGCTTGGTCAACAAAAAAGCAAACAAGGATACACTTCTTGAACTTGGTTTGGATGAAAGTCAGATCAAGCGGAACGTTCTCCAGTTATCAGGGGGTCAACAGCAACGTGTAGCCATCGCTCGCAGTTTAGTATCAGAAGCTCCAGTTATTCTAGCTGATGAGCCAACAGGAAATCTGGACCCTAAAACTGCTGGAGATATTATCGAACTGCTCAAATCACTTGCCGAGAAAACAGGTAAATGTGTGATCGTCGTCACTCACAGTAAAGAAGTGGCACAAGCATCAGATATTACACTTGAATTGAAGAATAAGAAACTTACTGAAACTCGCAATACTACAAAATAAGATGAGCTTGTTTTGATAGCATTATGAAATCAAATCTAGAAAGGGAACCTATGTTACACAACGCATTTGCCTATGTTACAAGGAAGTTTTTCAAATCGATTGTTATCTTCCTGATTATTCTCCTCATGGCGAGCTTGAGTTTGGTCGGCTTGTCGATCAAGGGAGCTACTGCCAAGGCTTCTCAGGAGACTTTTAAAAATATCACCAATAGCTTCTCCATGCAAATCAATCGTCGCGTCAATCAAGGGACGCCACGTGGTTCTGGGAATATCAAGGGTGAGGACATCAAAAAAATCACTGAAAACAAGGCCATCGAGTCTTATGTAAAACGCATTAACGCCATTGGAGATTTGACTGGATATGAGCTCATTGAAACGCCAGAAACCAAGAAAAATCTTACTGCTGACCGAGCAAAACGGTTTGGAAGCAGTTTGATGATTACAGGTGTCAATGACTCCTCTAAAGAAGACAAGTTTGTCTCTGGCTCATATAAGCTGGTTGAAGGTGAGCATCTAACCAACGACGACAAAGACAAGATCCTCATGCACAAGGACTTGGCAGCCAAACACGGTTGGAAAGTCGGAGATAAGGTCAAACTAGACTCCAATATCTACGATGCAGACAATGAAAAAGGTGCCAAGGAAACAGTCGAAGTTACAATCAAGGGACTCTTTGATGGGCACAATAAGTCTGCAGTAACCTACTCACAAGAACTCTATGAAAACACAGCTATCACAGACATTCACACTGCTGCAAAACTTTATGGATACACAGAAGACACAGCTATTTATGGGGACGCAACCTTCTTTGTAACAGCAGACAAGAACTTGGATGACGTCATGAAAGAGTTGAATGGTATCAGTGGCATCAACTGGAAGAGCTACACACTTGTGAAGAGTTCCTCTAACTACCCAGCTCTAGAGCAATCCATTTCTGGTATGTACAAGATGGCCAACCTCCTCTTCTGGGGTAGCTTGAGCTTCTCAGTCCTTCTCCTTGCACTCTTGCTTAGTCTTTGGATCAACGCCCGTCGCAAGGAAGTGGGAATCCTCCTCTCTATCGGTCTCAAGCAGGCAAGTATCTTGGGGCAATTCATCACCGAATCGATCTTGATTGCCATCCCTGCTCTTGTTTCTGCTTACTTCCTAGCTAACTATACAGCTCGTGCAATCGGAAATACTGTTCTTGCCAATGTCACTTCAGGTGTTGCCAAGCAAGCCAGCAAGGCGGCTCAAGCTTCTAACCTTGGTGGTGGTGCAGAAGTAGATGGCTTTAGCAAGACCTTGTCGAGCCTAGACATTTCCATTCAGACATCAGACTTTATCATCGTCTTTGTCCTTGCTTTAGTTCTAGTCGTTCTTGTTATGGCGCTTGCTTCAAGCAATCTCCTTAGAAAACAACCAAAAGAACTCTTGCTCGATAGCGAATAAAAAACTTGCTACCTATTCTCCCCTAAATGGGGTATAATATAGGTAGCATTTTTATGTATTTCATCTTGATAATACTCTTCGAAAATCAAATTCAAACCACGTCAGCTTCACCTTACCGTACTCAAGTACAGCCTGCGGCTAGCTTCCTAGTTTGCTCTTTGATTTTCATTGAGTATAAGGACTCTTCTTATCAGGATGAAACAGAGAAGATTTACAAGAAATTTAAAGGAATGTGAAACGTTTTTTCTATGAAAATTTTAATTGTAGAAGATGAAGAGATGATCCGTGAGGGAATCAGTGACTATTTGACGGATTGTGGTTATGAAACCATTGAGGCAGCAGACGGTCAAGAAGCTCTGGAAAAATTTTCCAGCTATGAAGTAGCCCTAGTTTTATTGGATATCCAAATGCCCAAGCTTAATGGCCTCGAAGTCCTAGCGGAGATTCGTAAAACCAGTCAGGTCCCTGTCCTGATGTTAACCGCCTTTCAGGATGAGGAATACAAGATGAGTGCTTTTGCTTCTCTAGCAGATGGTTATCTGGAAAAGCCCTTCTCTCTCTCCCTTCTAAAAGTGAGGGTGGATGCAATTTTCAAGCGCTACTACGATACGGGACGAGTCTTCTCCTATAAGGATACCAAGGTAGACTTTGAAAGCTATAGTGCAAGCCTCGCAGGTCAAGAAGTGGCCATTAATGCCAAAGAGTTGGAAATTCTGGACTATCTGGTGAAAAATGAAGGACGGGCCTTGACCCGTTCTCAGATAATCGATGCCGTTTGGAAGGCAACAGATGAGGTTCCCTTTGACCGTGTCATTGATGTCTATATCAAGGAACTGCGGAAAAAGCTAGACTTGGATTGTATCCTCACGGTGCGCAATGTCGGTTATAAATTGGAGCGAAAATGAAACGAACAGGTTTATTTACAAAGATTTTTAGCTATACCTTCTCGATTTTTAGCCTTCTGGTTATTTGTCTTCATTTAGCCATTTATTTTCTCTTTCCCTCTACTTATCTGAGCCATCGTCAGGAAACCATTGGCCAAAAAGCGACTGCTATTGCCCAATCCCTAGACGGAAAAGATAGACAAAATATTGAACAAGTATTAGACTTGTATTCCCAGAGCAGTGATATCAAAGGAGCTGTCAAGGGAGAAATGACCGAAGACAAGTTAGAAGTCAAGGACAACCTTCCTCTGGACACGGATCGCCAGACCACTTCTCTCTTTATCGAGGAGCGTGAGGTGAAAACGCAAGATGGTAGCACCATGACTCTGCAATTTCTAGCTTCCATGGATTTGCAAAAGGAAGCAGAGCAAATTAGCCTCCAGTTTCTTCCCTACACCTTGCTGGCATCCTTTCTGATTTCCCTCTTGGTAGCCTACATCTATGCTCGGACTATTGTTGCCCCGATTTTGGAAATCAAGCGGGTGACTCGTAGAATGATGGAACTAGATGCTCAAGTGCGATTGCGCGTGGATTCTAAGGATGAGATAGGTGATCTCAAGGAACAAATCAATAGCCTTTACCAGCACCTTTTGACTGTTATTGCGGACTTGCATGAGAAAAATGAAGCTATTCTCCAACTTGAAAAGATGAAGGTCGAGTTCCTACGAGGGGCCTCTCATGAATTGAAAACACCACTGGCTAGTTTGAAAATCCTAATCGAAAATATGAAAGAAAATATCGGTCGTTATAAGGATAGAGACCACTATCTGGGAGTAGCCTTGGGAATTGTGGACGACCTCAGTCACCACGTTCTTCAGATACTTTCTCTTTCTTCTGTTCAAGAATTGCGAGAGGAGAAGGAGAACATTGACCTACTCCAGATAACGCAAACTCTGGTTAAGGATTATGCTTTGCTCGCCAAGGAGAGAGAGCTTCAGGTAGACATTAGCCTAACCCATCAGCAGGCTTACATAAACCCATCTGTGATGAAACTAATCCTATCGAATCTCATCAGTAATGCTATCAAGCACTCCACTCCAGGTGGCCTGGTCCGCATTGGAGAAAGAGAAGGAGAACTCTTTATCGAGAATAGCTGTAGTCCTGAAGAACAAGAAAAATTGGCCCAGTCTTTTTCTGACAATGCTAGTCGCAAGGCCAAGGGTTCAGGGATGGGACTCTTTGTGGTCAAAAGTTTATTAGAACATGAGAAATTATCTTATCATTTTGAGATGCAAGATGATCGCTTGACCTTCTTCATACGTTATCCCAAAGTCACTTAGGACTAAGAAAAAGAAAGGGTTTACATTTATTGGATTGGAAGAAATTCAATCTAAAGTATGGGAAAAACTAGCTTTTTTTATCAAAAAGTGATAAAATGAACAATGTAAATGGGATGTCCCAAAAAATATATAGGAGGCCTGACAAATGGCAATCGTTTCAGCAGAAAAATTTGTCCAAGCAGCTCGTGACAACGGTTATGCAGTTGGTGGATTTAACACAAACAACCTTGAGTGGACTCAAGCTATCTTGCGCGCAGCAGAAGCTAAAAAAGCTCCAGTTTTGATCCAAACTTCAATGGGTGCTGCTAAATACATGGGTGGTTACAAAGTTGCTCGCAACTTGATCGCTAACCTTGTTGAGTCAATGGGTATCACTGTACCAGTAGCTATCCACCTTGACCACGGTCACTACGAAGATGCACTTGAGTGTATCGAAGTTGGTTACACTTCAATCATGTTTGACGGTTCACACCTTCCAGTTGAAGAAAACCTTAAATTGGCTAAAGACGTTGTTGAAAAAGCACACGCTAAAGGTATCTCAGTAGAAGCTGAAGTTGGTACTATCGGTGGTGAAGAAGACGGTATCATCGGTAAAGGTGAATTGGCTCCAATCGAAGACGCTAAAGCAATGGTTGCAACTGGTATTGACTTCTTGGCAGCTGGTATCGGTAACATCCACGGTCCTTACCCAGCAAACTGGGAAGGTCTTGACCTTGACCACTTGAAGAAATTGACAGAAGCTCTTCCAGGCTTCCCAATCGTATTGCACGGTGGTTCAGGTATTCCTGATGACCAAATCCAAGCAGCTATCAAACTTGGTGTTGCGAAAGTTAACGTTAACACTGAATGTCAAATCGCATTCGCTAACGCAACTCGTAAATTTGCTCGTGACTACGAAGCAAACGAAGCAGAATACGACAAGAAGAAACTCTTCGACCCACGTAAATTCTTGGCTGACGGTGTAAAAGCTATCCAAGCATCAGTTGAAGAACGTATCGACGTATTCGGTTCAGAAGGTAAAGCTTAATCTAGCTGAACAATACAGATGAAACCTGCCTGTGAAGGTGGGTTTTTTGTGTTTTCTTTTATAGAGAATATACTAAAGACTACTATATCCAAAGTTGTTAAACGAATGTAATTTTTTACAATGATTCTAAGACTACTCTTAGCGAACGAATATAACAGCTTTAAACCTGTTTTCAAAAGAAATCACTGCCTTTCCCAAAGTAAATTGGAACACCTAATTTTTAGGAATACAGAGTAGCTAAATTAATGATAGAACTTTTATTCAAAATAACAATATGATTTTTCTAGTTTCGTGATCTAAGTATTAAAGGTATCCAAACAGATTAGGGAGATAAAATAATAATAAAAACCAATAATAGTTGACTTTTTTGAAAGAAAATCTTAAAATAAGACTATAAATTTCAATGAGGTGCTCTATGGAAAATTTACCAACCAAAATCTTTAAGTTTGCTCAAGTATTTTCAACAAATCGCAAGAAAGATATTGAAAAAATATATTCTGATAATGAGTTCGAGACTAAAAATAGTCGTCATAGTTTAAATTGGGATTTTATCTATCGAGATATTGCAATTATTGCTCAATCAAATGGATTAGTTTCACCTGTTATGCATATGGGGGCTCTATGGACAGCGAGAGGTGTAATTATCGAGGGAATCTTGTATGTTTTTATGATGCACAATAGATTTGAAGACGTTACTGAGAATTACGAAAAACATCACTATCTTACTTGTATAGCACGTTCAAAAAATTCCCATTTAAATGGAAAAGAGAAGGGTACATTGTCAATTGAATTATTTAACGACCTAGATAACGATGAGTTGAGCGAATCGCAAATTGCGCAATCGAAGAAGTTGTTAGGAGAGTTTTATAATTTAATTGATGAGATTAGAGTTATTACATTTGATAAGAAGACCCAAGAAGTGAGCGTTAACCAAGTAAATGCCTTTTGTGAATTTATTGATGCTGTAAATATCACAGAATTTGATTTTACAAAACTTGAAGAAGATGGACGTGGAAATAATCCTGAAAAACCTCTTGTTGCATTGAAATCTGACGTACAGAGACAATTGGAGTCCCAAAAGCATGTTAGTCTTTATGTTGAAAAAAAGGAAGAGAATGCTAAATTATGATATTTTATATAAAATAGGTGTAAATAATGCTTCAGATTAGTTTTAATGGTGCTCGCTTAAAAGAGGCAAGACTTTTTAACAAAAAAAGTATTACTCAGATTGCAGAGTTTTTAAACGTTTCAAAACAAATGGTTTCTAAATATGAAAAAGGACGAGCAACGCCAAGTGAAGAATCGTTAGAAATATTGGAAAAGAAATTAAAGTTTCCGAGAGATTTCTTTTTTGGAAATGATAATTTTAGCTTAAGTTCTACAGGCACATTTTTTAGAAGTCGTTACACAGCGACTCAAACAGAAAAAATGCCTGCAGAAATAAATAAAAACTATGTTGCTTTAATAAGAGATTATTTGGGAGAATTTATTGATTTTCCAAATCTTGACTGGGGTCTTTCTGGCTTAGACTATACCCCACAAGAATACGCAAGCTACATAAGAGAGAAATGGGAACTTGGAGATAGACCAATTGATAACTTGTCGTTGTTGATGGAGGAAAAAGGTTTTGTTATTTCTAGAATAGACACTCAGAGTGATAAAGTTGATGCTTTTGGTTCAGCTGTTAAAGTAAATAATAATGAGTATTATGTTGTTATATTAGAAGGGACAGAGTATTCATTCTATCGTCAGCAGTTTAGTTTAGCCCATGAATTAGGACATTGGTTAATGCATGAAAATTGTAAGTCGCCTCAAGACATGGGAGCAATTGAATATAAGCAAATGGAAGACGAAGCAAATGAGTTTGCGGCTGAATTTCTATTGCCAATGGATTCGTTTAAAGCTTCTATCATTGGGCATGAAAATGATCTAGAGTACTACAGGTATCTAAAAAGAATTTGGCAAGTTTCAATTAGTATGATGATAATGCGTGCTAAGTCGTTGAATATCATAGATTCTAATGAGTATACAAACTTGTATAAGAAACTTAGTTACAGAGGTTGGAGAAAAAATGAGCCGTTAGATTCAACAAAATTGATTAGCAATCCTCTATCTTTAAAACAGTCAGTAGAGCTATTAGTGGAAAATAGAATTGTGATGGACATATCTGCTGATATTTATAGAGTATACAATAAATTGTTGCCTAATTTTTTAATTGAGGATTTATGTGGCTTAGAGGCAGGATATCTTGATGAACTGAATGATAGGTATCCAAATATTATTAGTCTTACTAAAGAAAGAATAAGAAGATTATAGAATAGTCCGAAGCATAATATGTGATTAAACATTTGTAGGGATTTTAGAATTAGGAGAACTATGGATATTGGTATTCGTGCTGATGGAATGACTACATCAGACTTTGAAAATTTTGCTATTGAGATTGTAAAGAAAAAATTTGAAAATAAGAGTTTACATGGATTTAAGGAAGGGAGAGATGCCGGTATTGATGGAATAGATGATATCAAATCTCCTACTCTTATTATTCAAGCTAAACGGTGGCAGGTAACAAAAAATAAGACTACAGCCGTAAAACATTTAAAAGAAGAAATTGATAAAATTGCTCTGACGAAAGAAAAATATGGTTGGGTGACGGATTTTAAATATGTTATTGTTACAAGTATGGGGTTATCCCCTGCAAACTTAAAGGAGATTCGTGATTACGCAGATGAAATTATTCCTAATGCAATTCCGACCGATGATTATATTATTTACTCATCTACGTTAACCACTCTTTCTCAACAGAAAGAATATAGAGATGTTTTTATGGATTATGGATTGTTGGAGAAAGATATTTCAATTATCCTGAAGAGTGATCGACTGAAATCGGTAGAAGCAGAATCACAGGAATATTTTTCAGATTTTGATTCTAAATATTTTGTTGAAACGTCTTTTCTAGGGGAAGCATATCATATTTTACAAAGGGAACATATTGTATTAATTCAAGGACCAGCGGGAATTGGAAAAACAACAACTTGTTCAATGCTAGGAAATTTATTTTTAAATAATGATGATAATGTCTTTGATGTTATTGTTCGTAGAGTCGAGGAGATTAACGAGGTTCTCAAATTATATCATGAAGTTTATAGGGGGAGCGAAGATAGGAATCTTTTTGTAGTTTTTGATGATTTCTTAGGACGTAATAAGTTTGATGTTGAAGAGAGGATACTGCAAGATATAAGAAAACTATATTCCGCATCAACTTATACTAATAATCTCTTTATCTGTTTAAATTCTCGAACTCAAATTGTTCAAGATGCAACATCAATGAATTCTGAGTTTCAAAAACTAATAAATGAAAAGTTTTCAGAGGAAAGAAAATTTATTATTGATCTATCTAAGTACTCGGATGAAGAAAGAGCCCATATCTTTAGGAAAGTTTTTAAACGAAAAGCACACTATCTTGAAAACGATGACAAGAAAGAGCTTGTAGAAAAATATAACGATCTTATTGGACGAGATTGGACAAGAATTGTACAACATCGAAATTACTTTCCTAGGTTAGTAGAATTAATAGCAAATAATTTTAAGGATTCTAACGAAAATTTTTATGATTATGTAGTATATAATCTTGAGCATCCTAATCAGCTTTACAATAATTTATTTAACAATCTGAAGGATGAAGAAAAATATTTGTTATTTTCTTTATTACGATTCGATAGCTTCCCTATCAAAGAAGAGTGGTTGATAGACTCACTGCATGCTTTGGAACTTAATCCAACATTTGATTTTAAGAAATCGTTAAAAAAGCTTGATGGTTCATGGGTTACTTTTAAAAAAGAAAATTTTGATGATGACAGTATGGTAGACTTTTTTAATCCTAGCATAATTGATTTTTTAAATGATAAATTAAAAGAGTATCCCAAAATAACTGAAGAAATAACTGAGAACTCTATTTACCTTCACCAATTATGTAAAGGGGTCGATGGTTATGTATGGCGTGAATTAAATGAGTCGCAGAATATATTTTTTAGTAAACTACTAGATGATTGGGAGTACTTTAAGGATAAAGATGATTTTATTGGCGAAAAAATCCTATCCATTATATATTTAAATCAATTTTCAAAATTTAAGACTGATTTTGAGGAGTTGCTGAGAATATATGATGGGCGGAATAATTTAAATATTTATCTGAATGGGTGGAGTGATATTATTAGTCAGATTTATTTTTCTGATAATAAAGCAATGAAAAGAGTATTTCTGAGTATTCTTGATGATAAAAGTGTTTTAGATAAACTAGTAAATAGTCCTTATCTTGGCTCGGAAGAACTAGATGATATTGTAAATACAATAAGTGAGATAATTTATGAGGTAAGTATAGCAGATGATGATTATCAAGAAGGTTCTTTAAAAGAGATGTACTGCTATAGCGTTTTTAGACAGAAAAAAATTGAGTTACTCCAAGATTATTTAGACAGTAGTAGCACTTTGGAAAAGGAAGACGTTGATTGTACTTATGACCCAGATGGTTTTGATTTGGATTGGGAAGTCGAAGAACAAATATCAGAATTTGAAAATAGAATAACAGAGAAGTTATTAGGAGGGGGCTATGAATGGGATGATATCTCAGTAGAAAATTTTGATTATTCAAGTTTACAATACCATCTTGAAGAATATTTGCAGTGGAAATATGATAGCATTTTCTACGAAGATGAAGCCTATGATAGATGGAGAGATTCTCAACTGGAAGAAAGGGTGACATTAGAAAGTATTTTAAACAAACCATTGTTATAGTTTAGAAAGTAAGGTGCTAGACTAATCTCAGAAGTCACTAGAATCTTTCAGACACAACCTATTTTTTGTACAATAATATTCTGAAAAAAACTAAAATAATATAGCATTGGCTTTCTAGTTTCATTCTTGTGTTTTAGTCTCTACATTTGTATTTCACAAAATCAGTTTACAAAAAGAAAATGAATTAGTAACATCTATCAGTCAAAAATTTGTAGTTAATAGACATCTAATGAATGTCTATGATATCAGAAAAAACGATTTTACTTAGTTCACACGGGAATTTGATAGGAATACTACTACATCACTTTGATTCCAGTTTTGATTATGAAAAATGGGAGCAGATGACCTTTCCAGATTGTTTTCTAATTGATAGAAATGGGATTGTGAAAAGAATTATGAAAGATTAGTTCTTTGATTAAATAGTGATTCATATTGATCAAAATAGTTTGCCTTTTTACAATTCGTAGCCTGCCCTTCTGGGCAGGTTTTGTTGGTGTTTTAAGTAAACTACTAAACCAGAATTTTTGATTAATACTATTATTTTAAGAGAGAAATCTCTAATTTCATAATCTATAGGCAAACGCTTGCATTCTATTTTTTATTGGACTATAATAGGTTGGTATAAAGCCTTCTGTAATAATATTGAGAAGGTGTAGAAAGTAAGGATTTAGATATTTGTAGTCAACAATACAATGTTACAATTCCTTGCGATAGGGAGAGATTTATGGCAATGATAGAAGTGGAACATCTTCAGAAAAATTTTGTGAAGACAGTCAAGGAACCTGGTTTGAAGGGAGCTTTGCGCTCCTTTATTCATCCTGAAAAGCAGACCTTTGAAGCGGTCAAGAATTTAACCTTTGAGGTTCCCAAGGGGCAGATTTTAGGATTTATCGGGGCAAATGGTGCTGGGAAGTCGACAACCATCAAAATGCTGACAGGGATTTTGAAACCGACATCGGGTTATTGTCGGATCAATGGTAAGATTCCGCAGGACAATCGTCAGGATTATGTCAAGGATATTGGAGTGGTCTTCGGACAACGCACCCAGCTATGGTGGGATTTGGCTCTGCAAGAGACCTATACGGTTTTGAAAGAGATTTACGATGTGCCAGACTCGCTCTTCCATAAGCGCATGGACTTTTTGAATGAAGTCTTGGATTTGAAGGAATTTATCAAGGACCCCGTGCGGACTCTTTCACTTGGTCAACGGATGCGTGCGGATATTGCGGCTTCCTTGCTTCACAATCCTAAAGTTCTCTTTTTAGATGAGCCGACCATTGGTTTGGACGTTTCGGTCAAGGACAACATTCGCCGAGCTATCACTCAGATTAACCAAGAGGAAGAAACCACCATTCTCTTGACCACTCATGATCTAAGCGACATTGAGCAGCTCTGTGATCGAATTTTTATGATTGACAAGGGGCAGGAGATTTTTGATGGAACGGTTAGCCAGCTCAAGGAAACCTTTGGCAAGATGAAGACTCTTTCCTTTGAACTGGTACCAGGTCAAAGTCATCTCCTTTCTCACTATGAAGGCTCTTCGGATATGACCATTGATAGACAAGGAAACAGTCTCAATATTGAATTCGATAGTTCCCGCTACCAGTCGGCTGATATTATCAAGCAAACCCTGTCTGATTTTGAAGTCCGTGATTTGAAGATGGTGGATACGGATATCGAGGATATTATCCGTCGCTTCTATCGAAAGGAGCTCTAAGATGGTCAAATTGTGGAGACGTTATAAACCCTTTATAAATGCAGGTGTTCAGGAGTTGATCACCTATCGAGTCAACTTTATTCTCTATCGGATTGGCGATGTCATGGGGGCTTTTGTTGCTTTTTATCTCTGGAAGGCTGTCTTTGATTCTTCGCAGGAGTCTTTGATTCAGGGCTTTAGTATGGCAGATATAACCTTCTACATCATCATGAGTTTTGTGACTAATCTTCTGACCAGGTCGGATTCTTCCTTTATGATTGGTGATGAGGTCAAGGATGGTTCCATTATCATGCGTTTGTTGCGACCGGTGCATTTTGCGGCCTCTTACCTTTTCACCGAGCTTGGCTCCAAGTGGTTGATTTTTACCTCTGTTGGACTGCCATTTTTAAGTATGATTGTCTTGATGAAAATCTTATCAGGACAAGGAATTGTAGAAGTACTGGGATTAACCATCCTTTATCTCTTTAGCTTAACCCTAGCCTACCTGATCAATTTTTTCTTTAATATCTGCTTTGGATTTTCAGCCTTTGTGTTTAAAAATCTATGGGGTTCCAATCTACTCAAGACTTCCATAGTTGCCTTTATGTCTGGGAGTTTGATTCCCTTGGCTTTCTTTCCTAAGGTGGTTTCAGATATTCTGTCCTTCTTGCCTTTTTCATCCTTGATCTACACTCCGGTCATGATCATTGTTGGAAAATACGATGCCAGTCAGATTCTTCAGGCGCTCGCTTTGCAGTTTTTCTGGCTCTTAGTGATGGTGGGCTTGTCTCAGTTGATTTGGAAACGAGTCCAGTCCTTCATCACCATTCAAGGAGGTTAGTATGAAAAAATATCAACGCATGCACCTGATTTTTATCAGACAATACATCAAGCAAATCATGGAATACAAGGTTGATTTTGTGGTTGGTGTTTTAGGTGTCTTTCTGACCCAAGGCTTGAACCTCTTGTTTCTCAACGTCATCTTTCAACATATTCCATCCCTAGAAGGCTGGACTTTTCAAGAGATAGCTTTTATTTATGGTTTTTCCTTGATTCCCAAGGGACTGGACCATCTCTTTTTTGACAATCTCTGGGCTCTGGGGCAACGTTTAGTGCGAAAAGGAGAGTTTGACAAGTACCTGACGCGTCCTATCAATCCTCTTTTTCATATTCTGGTTGAGACCTTTCAGATTGATGCCTTGGGCGAACTATTGGTCGGTGGAATTTTATTAGCGACAACAGTATCAAGCATTGCTTGGACTCTTCCAAAATTCCTGATTTTTCTAGTCTGCATTCCTTTTGCGACCTTGATCTATACTTCCTTGAAAATCGCGACTGCCAGTATCGCTTTTTGGACCAAGCAGTCAGGAGCCATGATTTACATTTTCTATATGTTTAATGACTTTGCCAAGTACCCGATTTCCATTTACAATTCGCTCCTTCGTTGGTTGATTAGCTTTATCGTGCCTTTCGCCTTTACGGCCTACTATCCTGCCAGCTATTTCTTGCAGGAAAAGAACGGACTCTTTAATATCGGTGGGTTGATTTTGATTTCCCTTGTTTTCTTTGTTATTTCTTTAAAACTCTGGGACAGGGGCTTGGACGCCTACGAAAGTGCGGGTTCGTAAGAGATAAGATAGGATGAGAGTTAAAAATTAAATATGTTACAAACAACCGTTGAAAATTATAGCGGTTGTTTTTACATATTTATTTAAGTATAAGTTGTATCCATCCCCCCTTTTTGCGATTTTGGTAGTTATTCCGGTTAATTGATAATATTTTTGATGGTAGGAATGAGTTTATATTGTAGCCAGTTAACTATAATATTTATTGACTAGACTATTTGTTAACATGGATTAAAAAAAAAATTAACCTGGGTTAATTTTTCTTGACTTAAATTTTTTTAATTGATATACTGTTTTTCAGAGAGCTAACAATTATATATAAATGTACTACTCTACCCCACTAGATGATACGTCATAAAACTTTTTATAACAAAGGCTAGCAAGGTTAAAGTTTTCTATCTATTGGGTTTAAAATAAAAAATTAAGGAATTAAAATGAAAAAAAGTACGGTATTGTCATTAACTACTGCTGCAGTTATTTTAGCAGCATATGCCCCCAATGAGGTAATTTTAGCAGATGCACCTAGTTCTGAAGATGCTTTAAGAATTTCTGATAAAGAAAAAGTAGTAGCAGATAAAGAAAAAGTAGTAGCAGATAAAGAAACAGAAAACAATGAACAATCTGAAGAACTTCATAATGTTATAGAAACTTCAAAGGATACTGAGGAGAAGAAGACAACAGTTATTGAGGAAAAAGAGGTTGTTAGTAAAAAGTCTGTGATAGACAAAAAAACTAGTAACGAAGGAGCAAGTATCAAAGAAGACTCCAATCAATCCCAAGGAAATGATGCGGACTCATTTGTAAATAAAGATACAGAAAATCCGAAAAAAGAAGATAAAGTTGTCTATATTGCTGAATTTAAAGATAAACAATCTGGAGAAAAAGTAATTAAGGAACTATCAAATCTTAAGGATACAAAAGTTTTATATACCTATAATACGATTTTTAATGGCGCTGCCATTGAAACAACTCCAGATAATTTGGACAAAATTAAACAAATAGAAGGTGTTTCGTCGGTTGAACGATCACAAAAACTCCAACCAATGATGAATCATGCCAGAAAGGAAATTGGAGTTGAGGAAGCTATTGATTACCTAAAGTCTATCAATGCTCCATTTGGGAAAAATTTTGATGGTAGAGGTATGGTCATTTCAAATATTGATACTGGAACAGATTATAGGCATAAGGCTATGAGGATTGATGATGATGCCAAAGACTCAATGAAATTTAAAAAAGATGACTTAAAAGGCACTGATAAGAATTATTGGTTGAGTGATAAAATCCCTCATGCGTTCAATTATTATAATGGTGGTAAAATCACTGTAGAAAAATATGATGATGGAAGGGATTATTTTGACCCACATGGGATGCATATTGCAGGGATTCTTGCTGGAAATGATACTGAAAAAGATATCAAGAACTTTAATGGCATAGATGGAATTGCGCCTAATGCACAAATTTTCTCTTATAAAATGTACTCTGACGCAGGATCTGGGTTTGCAGGTGATGAAACAATGTTTCATGCTATTGAAGATTCGATCAAACACAATGTCGATGTTGTTTCGGTATCATCTGGCTTTACGGGAACCGGTCTTGTAGGCGAGAAATATTGGGAGGCTATTAGAGCATTAAGAAAAGCTGGAATCCCAATGGTTGTTGCTACAGGTAACTTTGCGACTTCTGCTTCAAGTTCTTCTTGGGATTTAGTAGCAAATAATAATCTGAAAATGACAGATACTGGAAATGTAACACGAACCGCCGCACATGAAGATGCGATAGCGGTCGCTTCTGCTAAAAATCAAACCATTGAGTTTGATAAGGTTAACATTGGAGGACAAAGTTTTAAATACAGAAATATAGGGGCTTTTTTCGATAAAAACAAAATCCTAACAAATGAGGATGGCTCAAAAACTCCAAATAAATTAAAATTTGTATATATAGGCAAAGGTCAAGACCAAGATTTGATAGGCTTGGATCTTAAGGGCAAAATTGCAGTAATGGATAGAATTTATACCAAGGATTTAAAAGATGCTTTTAAAAGAGCTATGGATAAAGGCGCACGTGCCATTATGGTTGTAAATACTGTAAATTACTACAATAGAGATAATTGGACAGACCTTCCAGCTATGGGATATGAAGCGGATGAAGGGACTACTAGTCAAGTATTTTCAATTTCAGGAGATGATGGTGTAAAATTATGGAACATGATTAACCCTGATAAAAAAACTGAAGTCAAAAGAAATAATAAGGAAGATTTTAAAGATAACTTAGAACAATACTATCCAATTGATATGGAAAGCTATAATTCTAATAAACCGAATGTAGGTGATGAAAAAGAAATTGACTTTAAATTTGCAGCTGACACAGACAAAGAACTTTATAAAGAAGATATTATAGTCCCAGCAGGGTCTACATCTTGGGGGCCAAGAACAGACTTGCTTTTAAAACCGGATGTTTCAGCACCTGGTAAAAATATTAAATCCACTCTAAATGTTATCAATGGTAAATCCACTTATGGTTATATGTCAGGAACTAGTATGGCAACTCCAATCGTAGCAGCTTCTACTGTTTTGATTCGACCAAAATTAAAGGAATTGCTTGAAAGACCTGTCTTGAAAAATCTTAAGGGAGATGACAAAATAGACCTTACAAGTCTTACAAAAATAGCTCTACAAAATACTGCAAGACCTATGATGGATGCAACCTCTTGGAAAGAAAAGAGTCAATACTTTGCATCACCTAGACAGCAGGGAGCGGGGCTAATTAATGTTGCCAACGCTTTGAGAAATGAAGTTGTAGCAACTTTCAAAAATACAGATTCTAAAGGTTTGGTAAATTCATATGGTTCCATTTCTCTTAAAGAAATAAAAGGTGATAAAAAATACTTTACAATTAAGCTTCACAATACCTCAAACAGACCTTTAACCTTTAAAGTTTCTGCATCAACTGTAACTACAGATGCTCTAACTGATAGGCTAAAACTCGATGAAACATATAAAGATGAAAAATCTCCGGACGGGAAGCAAATTGTTCCAGAAATTCACCCAGAAAAAGTCAAAGGAGCAAATATCACATTTGAGCATGATACTTTCACTATAGGTCCAAATTCCAGCTTTGATTTAAATGCGGTTATAAATGTTGGAGAAGCTAAAAACAAAAATAAATTTGTAGAATCATTTATTCATTTTGAGTCAGTGGAAGAAATGGAAGCTCTAAACTCCAACGGTAAGAAAAGAAACTTCCAACCTTCTTTGTCGATGCCTCTAATGGGATTTGCTGGGAATTGGAACCACGAACCAATCCTTGATAAATGGGCCTGGGAAGAAGGATCAAAATCAAAAGCAATGGAAGGTTATGATGATGATGGTAAACCAAAAATTCCAGGTACCTTAAATAAGGGGATTGGTGGAGAACATGGTATAGATAAATTTAATCCAGCAGGAGTTATCCAAAATAGAAAAGATAAAAATACAACATCCCTAGATCAAAATCCAGAATTATTTGCTTTCAATAACGAAGGAATCAACGCACCTTCATCAAGTGGCTCTAATATTGCTAAAATCTATCCTTTAGATTCAAATGGAAATCCTCAAGATGCTCAACTTGAGAGAGGATTAACGCCTTCTCCACTTGTATTAAGAAGTGCAGAAGAAGGGGTGATTTCAATAGTAAATACAAATAAAGAAGGAGAAAATCAAAAAGACTTAAAAGTCATTTCGAGAGAACACTTTATTAAAGGAATTTTAAACTCTAAAAGAAATGATGCAAAGGGCATTAAATCTTCTAAGCTAAAAGTTTGGGGTGACTTGAAATGGGATGGACTCATTTATAACCCTAGAGGTAGAGAAGAAAATGCCCCAGAAAGTAATGACAAAAAAGATCCTGCTACTAAGATACGAGGACAATTTGAACCGATTGCGGAAGGCCAATATTTCTATAAATTTAAATATAGATTAACCAAGGATTACCCATGGCAGGTTTCCTATATTCCTGTAAAAATTGATAACACCCCTCCAAAGATTGTTTCAATTGATTTTTCAAACCCTGGAAAAATTAAGTTAATTACAAAGGATACTTATCACAAGGTCAAAGAGCAATATAAGAATGAAACGCTATTTGCGAGAGATCAAAAAGAACATCCTGAAAAATTTGACGAGATTGCCAACGAAGTTTGGTATGCTGGGGCCGCTCTTGTTAATGAAGATGGAGAGGTTGAGAAAAATCTTGAAGTCACTTATGCAGGTGAGGGTCAAGGACGAAATAGAAAACTTGACAAAGACGGAAATACCATTTATGAAATTAAAGGTGCAGGAGATTTAAGAGGAAAAATCATTGAAGTGATTGCATTAGACGGTTCTAGCAATTTCACAAAGATTCATAGAATTAAATTTGCTGATCATGCTGATAAAAATGGGATGATTTCCTATTATCTAGTAGATCCTGATCAAGATTCATCTAAATATCAAAAGCTTGGCGAGATTTCCGAATCTAAATTTAAAAATTTAGAAAATAGAAAAGAGGATAGTCTTAAAAAAGATACAACTGAAGTAGAACATCATCAAGAAAATGAAGAGGCTACCGAAGAAAAATCTAGCTTGACTATTCATAAAACAATTTCAACAATTAGAGATTTTGAAAGCAAAGACTTAAAGAAACTCATTAAAAAGAAATTTAGAGAAGTTGATGACTTTACAAGTGAAACTGGTAAGAGAATAGAGGAATACGATTATAAATACGATGATAAGGGAAATATCATTGCTTATGACGATGGTAGTGCCTTACAATATGAAACTGAAAAACTTGATGAAATCAAATCAAAAATTTATGGCATTCTAAACCCATCTAAAGATGGACACTTTGAAATTCTTGGAAAGATCAGTAATGTTTCTAAAAATGCCAAGGTATATTATGGAAATAACTATAAATCGATAGAAATCAAAACGACCAAGTATGATTCCCACTCAAAAACGATGACATTTGATTTATACGCTAATATTAATGATATTGTGGATGGATTAGCTTTTGCAGGAGATATGAGGTTTTTTGTCAAAGATGATGATCAGATAAAAGCTGAAACTAAAATTAGAATGCCTGAAAAAAATAAGGAAACTAAAGCAGAATATCCGTATGCATCAAGTTATGGGAATGTAATAGAATTAGGAGAAGGAGATCTTTCAAAAAATAAACCAAACAATTTAACGGACATGGAATCTGGTAAAATCTATTCTGATTCAGAAAAACAACAATATCTATTAAAGGATAACATCATTCTAAGAAAAGGCTATGCACTAAAAGTGACTACCTATAATCCTGGAAAAACGGATATGTTAGAAGGAAATGGAGTCTATAGCAAGGAAGATATAGCAAAAATCCAAAAGGCCAATCCTAATCTAAGAGTCTTATCAGAAACAACAATTTATGCTGATAGTAGAAATGTTGAAGATGGAAGAAGTACTCAATCAGTATTAATGTCGGCTTTGGACGGCTTTAACATTGTAAGATATCAAGTGTTTACATTTAAAATGAATGATAAAGGGGAAGCAATCGATAACGATGGCAATCTTGTGACAGATCCTTCTAAACTGGTATTATTTGGTAAGGATAGTAAAGAGTACACAGGAGAGGATAAGTCCAATGTAGAAGCTATAAAAGAAGATGGCTCTACGTTATTTATTGATGCAAAACCAGTAAATCTTTCAATGGACAAGAACTACTTTAATCCATCTAAAACTAATAAAATTTATGTACGAAATCCAGAATTCTATTTAAGAGGTAAGATTTCTGATAAGGGTGGTTTTAACTGGGAGTTGAGAGTTAATGAATCGGTTGTAGACAATTATTTAATCTACGGAGATTTACACATTGATAACACTAGAGATTTTAACATTAAGCTTAATGTTAAAGACGGTGACATCATGGACTGGGGAATGAAAGACTATAAAGCAAACGGATTTCCAGATAAGGTAACAGATATGGATGGAAATGTTTATCTTCAAACTGGCTATAGCGATTTGAATGCAAAAGCAGTTGGAGTACACTATCAATTCTTATATGATAATGTAAAACCTGAAGTAAGCATTGATCCTAAGGGAAATACTAGTATCGAATATGCTAATGGAAAATCTGTAGTTTTTAACATCAATGATAAGAGAAATAATGGATTCGATGGTGAGATTCAAGAACAACATATTTATGTAAATGGAAAAGAATACAAATCATTTGATGATATTAAACAACTAACAGATAAGACACTAAACATTAAGATTGTTGTAAAAGATTTTGCAAGAAATACTACCGTAAAAGAGTTCATTTTAAATAAAGACACGGGAGAGGTAAGTGAATTAAAACCTCATAGGGTAACTGTGACCATTCAAAATGGAAAAGAAATGAGTTCAACGATAGTGTCGGAAGAAGATTTTATGTTACCTGTCTATAAGGGTGAATTAGAAAAAGGATACCAATTTGATGGTTGGGAAATTTCTGGTTTCGAAGGGAAAAAAGACGCCGGCTATGTTCTTAATCTATCAAAAGATACCTTTATAAAACCTGTATTCAAGAAAATAGAGGAGAAAAAGGAGGAGGAAAATAAACCTACTTTTGATGTATCGAAAAAGAAAGAAAAAACACAATCTGATTCAACTAATGATGTCAATAGTATTGTTTCTGATGAAAATGATAAAAACTTTGAAATTAACAAGAACGTTTATCTAAATGAAGAAGGGAACTTAACTAATAAAAATACCAACATCAATAGTAAATCAACTAGTAACAATCCTAATGAGTTGCCAAAAACCGGAACAGCAAGCGGAGCCCAGACACTATTAGCTGCCGGAATCATGTTTATAGTAGGAGCTTTTCTTGGATTGAAGAGAAAAAATAAAGATTAAGACAAAAGCTATAGAAAAAATAAAGATTAAGACAAAAGCTATAGAAAAAATGGTTTATGTACTGAGATTAGATAGTGAGGAGGTGACATAGTTTTGTGAAAGTATTGATTTATAAATATATTATTTAGATTTCTATGAAAATGGGAGATTTAAAAGAGATATATGTAAAAGCCTTGTCTCAGGACAGGCTTTTTCTAATGGAGATGGGTTCTGTTTAAAATCCATTTCTTCGGCTTATAAAAATATAAATACAAACGGTTGTTTATATTTTGTGGTATAATGTATTGTAATAAATACTTGTTTTGATACCAATCTAGAGATATTTTTATAGTTATTTATTCTAGAAATTTTTGCTTGGATTTTTTTTAAAAGTCATAAAAGTTCATGGATAGTAACGAATGAAGTATCGTAAGCTTGGCTGAATATCAATCAAAAAGGAGAAAATTATGAATAAGAAAGAACGGGAAAAACAATTTGAAGAGATCAATGGACCTAAGCGGTCTGAATCAAAGTCGGCTCCGAATAAAAATATAAAAATCTATATTGGCATAGCACTCTCTGTTTTAGTCACTCTCATCTTGGTAAGTATTTTCTCATATCTTCTGATTGGAAAGAAAGAGCCAAATCAAGCATCGTCTTCAGTTTCAACTACAGAGTCAACAAGTCAATCGTCTACAAGCCAAGGAAAAACAGATGAGACTGATAAGGATAAACAAGAGGAAATTCAGAAACTCAAGGATCAACTGACTGCTTTAGATACCAAAATTACTGAAGCAGAAGCACTTGTTAGCAAGTTGAAGAAAGAAACTACCGTTCCAAAACTAGATATTGAAGCAATCAAGAACAATGATTTGTCTAGTTTAGAAGGTACTTGGCGTAGTCAATCTGGTAATGAATACATTATTAATGATTCTGGAGAAGTACGTGCGACTTGGTTTACAAATGATCAAAAGTACGAATCTGTAGTTGGATTAAAGGTATCAAAAGGACAAGATAGTCGTAACCCTGAGACAGCGTCTATCAGTGCGTGGGTAAAAGATTCTGTTGCTGGAGGATTTGTAGTAGTAGCTGTACCAAGTGGAGTTGTTATGCAACCTGCTGATGACGGAAAGATTACGGATAAAAGCAATCATGCTGAGGAAAGACTACTTTCGGGACAAGATTATGGATCTATGTTAATGAAACCAGAAGATGTTTATTATCGTGTGAAACCAGATACCAGTAAACTTGAGGAAGCAGAAAAGAACTTAGCTCAACTGCAAGCAGATCGTGAATCAATCAAATCTTCTCTAGAGTCAAAGGAAAAGAAAAACTAGATGGTATTCGTTCAAAAATACTGTTACAATCGGCAAAATCAAGAAGCCCATTAGGGCTTCTTTTTCTTTTATCACGACTATTCAACCACTTAGACAGAGATATTGACCAGATAGGCAAAAGGGCTTGTTCTTGAAAAATTCCTCTGCTATAATGGTTCATGTAAGGGACGTGAGGGGTCAGTATCAGACAACTCAAGAACCTAAAAAAGAAAATGGAGACAAAAAATGAAAAAATTATTGGGACTTGTATTTTTAGTAGCAGCAGCGCTAGTATTGTATTTCGGATCTGTTGGCTGGCCAAGTTTGGATGTCAATCTCTGGTCACTCATTCCGGTAGGATTGTTCCTCTATTTCACGCTAGAAAACTTTTTGAAAAAAGACTACAAGGCTAGCTTGATGTGCTTGATCATCGCCTTTATCATTGCAAATGCTATTTTTGATCTGTTGCCAATTTCAAGTGGTTTGGTGATTGGTGCCGGTGTGCTAGCTTGTGTAGGACTTGGTTACCTCTTTCCCGATAAGGATAAAAAAGAAGGCAAATAAAAAGTCTCGAGGTTTCTCGAGACTTTTTTTTACTGACCAGCGTAATATTTTTGGATCCCTTTCACGATGCCTGCGACCAATTTATCTTGGTAGTGGCTATCTCTGATTTGTTGGTTTTCGGAGAAATTATCCATATAACCAAGTTCTAGGAGAACGGCTGGTTTGGCTGTTTCGCGTAGGACGGCATAGCTGCTTTCCAATAAGCCAGCATCCTTGGCCCCTGTTTCTGCTAGGAGAGAGGAGTGGATGGCAGCAGCAAGGCGTTTGCTTTCACTCATACGATCAGGATGATTGTGCCAGTATTTATTAATCTTGCTTGGGTAATCAGGTTCATCGCTATAGGAGTAGGTTTGAATACCGCTCGCTTTTGAGTAGGTATTACCAGTAGCGTTGAAGTGAATACTGATAAAAATATCAGAGTTGGTCTTATTAACCATACGAGAACGTTCGGTAACAAAATCAACGTCAATATCACTATCACGAGAAGTGAGGACCTTGTAGCCCAATTCTTCCAACTTAGTACGAAGCTTACGGTAAATCTGCATGTTGAGATCTTTTTCAGCTACATTGTAGTAAAAAGCTCCTGAATCTCGACCACCATGCCCAGGATCTAGGAAAATGGTATTGCTGTATAGGCCTTTTGTAAATCCACCTTCAGTTGAAACTTCAGAAATCCATTGGCCGTATTTTTGGAACAGGTGTTCCTTACCGTCTATCTTGTAAGTTCCTGAAACATAATGTCCATTATCATCTAGGTAGTAGCGTGCTTTGTCAGAGTTATCGTAAATCCATTCGCTCTTTGCCATGTAACCACCTGACTTGAGGTAGTATGCTCCAATCCACTCCTGATTTGCATAACGGCCATCCGCTTTTAGATAGAACCAGCTCTTGTAGGCTTTATCGAAGATCCACTCATTCTCCGCCATGGCTCCACTGGTTTTGAGGTAGTAGCTTCCTTTCCATTTGTCTGCTAGCATCCCACCATTCTGGTCAAATGAGTACCAGGAACCTTGAATCTTTTGCCAGTTTTCTTGGACATATCTCCCTGACCCGTTTGCATAGAACCAAGTATCCTTGATTTTGACCCAGTTGTTTTCTGCCATAGCTCCACTCTGGTTGAAGAGGTAGCCCTTGAAGGTTGTCGCACTCAGCATTCCACCGTCTTTGTCAAAGTAATACCAAGAACCGTTGACTTTCTCCCATTTATCCTGCGAGATCTTTCCAGAAGGAGCGACATAGTACCAAATTTGGTCTAATTTAGTCCAACCCTTTTCTGCCATAGCTCCGCTTTTTGTGAGAAGATAGCCGTCAACGGCAGTGTTGCTGAGCATACTTCCAATTTGGTCAAAATAGTACCAAGAGCCGTTAATTTTTTTCCAAGTGTTCTGAGCAAGTCGTCCAGAGGAATCAGCATAATACCATTGATTGTCCAGTTTGGTCCAGCTATTTTCTATCATGACACCATCTTGGTCAAAGGCATAGCCTTTGTAGACAGTAGAATGAAGACGATTACCATCTTGATCGAAGTAGTACCATTTGCCTTGGATTTGTTTCCAGTTTAAAGCAGGCTTATCATCTTGGTAAAAACGCCAGTGGTGATTTTCTTGGTACCACCCTTCTTTTTTTGTCTTGTCTTCTTGCACATCTACTTTCGGAAGAGTTTCTGATTTAGAGTTTTCCTCAACACTTGATTCTTTCTTTTCTTCTTTGGCAATTGCTTCCTTGACAGCAGATGTGGATTGAGTAGTGTTTTCTTCTCCTAAGACGGATGCGGGTGCTAATCCTACGATTGAAAGGATTAAAGCACTGGTCAGTAGTATCTTTTTCACTTTTTATTTCCTAACTTTTTCTTTTTCACTTTTTCATTTTTCTATTAATTATCGAATTGAACTTCTTCTAGTAGATACTCGATAAAGCGTTCGCCCATCTTAGACAGGCTGGTTTTTTCATGCTGGATATAGACTAGTTCAATCGGGTCGTCAATGTCCAGTGGAATGGAAACGATATTGTCTCCGTTGAGGTTACTGTTCAAAATCCCTGTTGCAATGGTGTAACCATCCAAACCAATCAAAAGGTTAAAGAGGGTGGCACGGTCACTGACAACAATGGATTTCTTGTGGTGCTCTTGTGAAAGAATCTCCTCTGAAAAGTAGAAGGAGTTGTGCGTCCCCTGATCATAACTCAGATAAGGAAAGTCTTCCAAATCAGCCAGTTTGACCTTGTCTTTTTTAGCTAGAGGGTTGGTCTTGCTAACAAAGATATGGGGTTGAGCGGTAAAGAGGTGGTGGGCTAGCAGGTGATTGTCATCTAGCATTTTCGTTAAAACATCGCGATTGTAGCTGTTTAAAAAGAGGACACCGACCTCGCTACGGAAGTTCTTGACGTCATCGATAATCTCCCAAGTCCGAGTTTCACGAAGGAAGAGCTCGTATTTTTCCATATCACTTTTCTTGAGCAAAGAGACAAAGGCATTGACTACAAAGGCATAGTGCTGAGAGGAAACGCTGAAAAGTTCGCGGTGGGCGATAGGATTTTTATAGCGTTCCTCCAGAAGCTGAGTTTGCTCAACGACCTGACGGGCATAGGAGAGAAACTCCATCCCATCACGGGTTAAGGTAATGCCCTTGGGATTGCGGATAAAGATTTCAATGCCCATTTCATTTTCCAAGTCTCGAACGGCATTAGAGAGACTGGGTTGGGTAATAAAGAGTTGCTTGGCTGCCTCATTCATAGAGCCAGTTTCGACGATTTTGATAATATAGTGTAGTTGTTGAATTCTCATGTTTTTATTGTACCATACTTGCGGAAGAATGGGCAATGAAGACGAAGAAAATAGGGGGAAAGAGCTGGTCCTGTATTGAAAAAAAGTCTGGAATCTGCTAAAATGGAAGCTATGAAAACATTCTATGATGTGCAGCAATTTCTCAAACAGTTTGGCATTATTGTCTATGTGGGGAAGCGCTTGTATGATATTGAACTGATGAAGCTCGAACTCTCTCGGATCTATGATGCAGGTCTGATGGATAAGCTAGACTATCTAGAGGCGGAAGCTGTTCTTCGTAGAGAGCACAAGATAGAATTAGACTACATAGAGAAAAATGGAGATAAGAACTTATGACAATTTGGATTTTGTGGGGAATCGTTCTGGCGATGGCAGCATGGATGGGGTATAACTACCTTCGTATTCGTCGTGCGGCTAAGATTGTAGACAATGCAGAGTTTGAAGCCTTGATTCGGAAAGGACAGTTGATCGATGTCCGAGATGCAGCAGAATTTCACAGAAAACACATTCTTGGTGCGCGCAATATTCCTTCAAGTCAGTTGAAGTCAAGCCTTGCAGCCCTTCGTAAGGATAAACCTGTCCTTCTCTACGAAAACCAACGTGGACAAGGAGTGACCAATGCAGCACTTTATCTGAAAAAGCAAGGTTTCTCTGAGATTTATATCCTTTCTTATGGATTGGATTCTTGGATTGGAAAGGTCAAGACGAGCTAACATTCTGTTAAAAACTGTTTAATGATAGATAAATCTTGCATTTTATGGTATCATCATTTATATTAAATTTAAGGAGGTTTTATAATATGAATTCACAACAAAAGAAAAAATCTTCACTTATTTTAGGTATCTTATCTATCGTCCTTGGTTTGCTATTTCCAATAGTTGGTCTGATTTTGGGGATCATAGGATTGGTCTTGGCTTTTTCATACCAAAAAGAATCTGGACTGGACTATAAAACAGAAAAAATTCTCAACATCGTAGGTCTTGTAGTTTCTGTTCTTAACTGGATTCTAGCCATCGCGATATTTCTTAGAATTTCTTAGATAAGTAAAGATAAAAAAGCTTTAAACATAAAGCTTTTTTGTTTTATCCACTTTTTTCTAAGTGTTTTTTAATCAACTCTAATTCTTCTGGATTCAAGGAACGGAATTGACCTTCTGATAGTTCTGGGTCTAAAGTGAAATCACCGAACTGAACTCGTTTGAGAGAGGTCACCTTGACTCCTACTGAGAGGAACATTTTCTTAATCTGATGAAATTTCCCTTCTGAAATGGTGATGGAGGCATGGCTCTCTGTTGGGCTTGAGGACAGAATTTCGAGCTGAGCTGGTTTACAAGTGGTCCCATCTAAAAAGACGATTCCATCCTTGAATTTTTGGATATGTTCTGACGTGAGCGGTCCGTTTACTACCATTTGATAGGATTTATCGACATGGTACTGGGGATGAAGGAGCTGGAAGCCTAAAGGTCCATTGTCTGTCAAAAGGAGCAGTCCTGTCGTATCGCGGTCTAACCTGCCGACAGCATAGAGCTGGTAAGACTTGATGTCAGGTGGAAGGAGGTCCATTACGGTTGGCAGTTTCTTATCCTTGCTCGCTGTAACGACTCCGTTTGGCTTATGAAGCAGGAGGTAGGTGTGCTCGTAGCCTTGGATTTGCCGTCCTTGAAAGACTAATTTCTGCAACCCAGTGTCGACATTTTGAGACAGGGAGCTGGCTGGACAATTGTCCACTAGGATTTCTTTTTTTAATAGAGCCTGTTTCATAGCCTTGCGACTGACCTTTTCTTGGGCTAATAATCTATCTAAACGCATACCAGCCTATCTTATCATAAGTCTCTGACTTTGAAAAGAGTTGCCTTGACTAGAAAAGCAGAGTGAAAACATTTACACTTAGCTGAACTGTGATTTTTGAATGAGACTGTGGTATAATTGTTCAGTTAGAAATAAAAATTTAAATATTAGAGGAAATCATGACAAAATTAAGAGAAGATATCCGTAACATTGCGATTATCGCCCACGTTGACCACGGTAAAACAACCCTCGTTGACGAATTATTGAAACAATCAGAAACGCTTGATGCACGTACTGAATTGGCAGAGCGCGCTATGGACTCAAACGATATCGAAAAAGAGCGTGGAATTACCATCCTTGCGAAAAACACTGCCGTTGCCTACAACGGAACTCGTATCAATATCATGGATACACCAGGACACGCGGACTTCGGTGGAGAAGTTGAGCGTATCATGAAAATGGTTGACGGTGTTGTCTTGGTCGTAGATGCTTACGAAGGAACCATGCCACAAACTCGTTTCGTATTGAAAAAAGCCTTGGAACAAGACCTTGTTCCAATCGTGGTTGTCAACAAAATCGATAAACCATCAGCTCGTCCAGCAGAAGTAGTGGACGAAGTCTTGGAACTTTTCATTGAGCTTGGTGCAGATGATGATCAGCTTGACTTCCCAGTGGTGTATGCTTCAGCTATCAACGGAACATCTTCATTGTCAGATGATCCAGCTGACCAAGAAGCTACGATGGCGCCAATCTTTGACACGATTATCGACCATATCCCAGCTCCAGTAGACAACTCAGATGAGCCTTTGCAGTTCCAAGTGTCACTTTTGGACTACAATGACTTCGTTGGTCGTATCGGTATCGGTCGTGTCTTCCGTGGTACTGTTAAGGTTGGGGACCAAGTTACCCTTTCTAAACTAGATGGTACAACGAAGAACTTCCGTGTCACAAAACTCTTCGGTTTCTTTGGTTTGGAACGTCGTGAAATTCAAGAAGCCAAAGCGGGTGACTTGATTGCCGTATCAGGTATGGAAGACATCTTTGTCGGTGAAACGATCACTCCGACAGACGCAGTTGAAGCTCTTCCAATCCTACACATCGATGAGCCAACTCTTCAAATGACTTTCTTGGTCAACAACTCACCATTTGCTGGTAAAGAAGGTAAATGGGTAACTTCTCGTAAGGTGGAAGAACGCTTGCAAGCAGAATTGCAAACAGACGTTTCCCTTCGTGTTGACCCAACGGATTCACCAGATAAATGGACTGTCTCAGGACGTGGAGAATTGCACTTGTCAATCCTTATCGAAACTATGCGTCGTGAGGGTTATGAACTTCAAGTATCTCGTCCAGAAGTTATCGTAAAAGAAATCGACGGTGTTAAATGTGAGCCATTTGAACGTGTGCAAATCGATACTCCAGAAGAATACCAAGGATCTGTTATCCAAAGCCTTTCTGAACGTAAGGGTGAAATGTTGGATATGATTTCAACTGGTAATGGTCAAACTCGTTTGGTCTTCCTAGTTCCAGCGCGTGGATTGATTGGTTACTCAACTGAGTTCTTATCTATGACTCGTGGTTACGGTATCATGAACCATACCTTTGACCAATACTTGCCACTCATCCCAGGTGAAATTGGTGGACGTCACCGTGGTGCCCTTGTTTCTATCGATGCTGGTAAGGCTACAACTTACTCAATCATGTCTATCGAAGAACGTGGTACCATCTTTGTCAACCCAGGTACTGAGGTTTACGAAGGAATGATCATCGGTGAAAACTCTCGTGAGAACGACTTGACTGTTAATATCACGAAAGCAAAACAAATGACCAACGTCCGTTCAGCTACCAAGGATCAAACAGCGGTTATCAAGACACCTCGTATCTTGACCCTTGAAGAGTCTCTTGAGTTCTTGAATGACGATGAGTACATGGAAGTAACGCCTGAGTCTATCCGTTTGCGTAAGCAAATCCTCAACAAGGCAGAGCGCGAGAAAGCCAACAAAAAGAAAAAATCAGCTGAATAAGAGCTAGAAAGAGATAAAGATGGTCTATTTAATCATAGGGATACTCTTATTACTACTCTATGTATTTGCGACACCCCAAAGTATCAAAGGAACAGTCAACATCGTTATCTTGGTCTTTGTAGTTGTTGCACTCTTGATTTTGCTGATGTTGTCCATCTTGCAAATCTTCCAATTACCGACAGAATTCTTTGTCACAATCGCCATGCTGGCCCTAGCCTACTTTAGCTTGAGAGACATTACGCTCATGCCAGTAAAAAAGAGCAAAAGAAGATAAATAGAAAGAGAGCTATGGCTCTCTTTTTCAATGTCAGAATGATAGCTAGAGCATTTTCGTTTAGTATTATTTCCATAAAAATGGTAAAATAGTAGGAGTAGAAATGGAGTTTGAGACATGAAAGTAATCGATCAGTTTAAAAATAAGAAAGTACTTGTTTTAGGTTTGGCTAAGTCTGGTGAGTCTGCGGCCCGTTTGTTGGACAAGCTAGGTGCTATTGTGACAGTAAATGACGGCAAGCCTTTTGAGGAAAATCCTGCTGCTCAAAGCTTGCTAGAAGAGGGAATCAAGGTTGTCACTGGTGGGCATCCTTTGGAATTATTGGATGAAGATTTTGCTCTGATGGTGAAAAATCCAGGTATCCCGTATAGCAATCCCATGATTGAAAAGGCATTGGCAAAGGGAATTCCAGTCCTGACTGAGGTGGAATTGGCTTATTTGATCTCAGAAGCGCCAATTATCGGTATCACAGGTTCAAATGGGAAAACAACCACAACGACGATGATTGGGGAAGTTTTAACTGCTGCTGGTCAACATGGTCTTTTGTCAGGGAACATCGGCTATCCTGCCAGTCAAGTGGCTCAAACTGCAACGGCTAAGGACACGCTTGTCATGGAACTTTCTTCTTTCCAACTGATGGGTGTCCAAGAATTCCATCCTGAGATTGCGGTTATTACCAACCTCATGCCCACTCATATCGACTACCATGGTTCTTTTGAGGAGTATGTGGCAGCTAAGTGGAATATCCAGAACAAGATGACAGCAGCTGATTTCCTTGTCTTGAACTTTAATCAAGACTTGGCAAAAGACTTGGCTAGCAAAACACAAGCCACTGTTGTTCCATTTTCAACATTGGAAAAGGTTGATGGTGCTTATTTGGAAGATGGTCAACTCTACTTCCGTGGAGAAGTGGTTATGGCAGCCAGTGAAATCGGTGTTCCAGGTAGCCACAATGTAGAAAATGCCCTTGCGACTATTGCTGTAGCCAAGCTCCGTGGTGTGGATAACCAAACCATCAAGGAAACTCTTTCATCCTTTGGTGGTGTCAAACACCGTCTCCAATTTGTGGATGAAATTCAGGGTGTCAAGTTCTATAACGATAGTAAGTCAACCAATATCTTGGCTACTCAAAAAGCCTTGTCAGGATTTGACAATAGTAAGGTTATCTTAATTGCAGGTGGTTTGGATCGTGGCAATGAGTTTGACGAATTGGTGCCAGATATTACAGGGCTCAAGAAGATGGTCATCCTCGGTCAGTCTGCAGAACGTGTCAAACGGGCAGCGGATAAGGCTGGTGTGGCTTATGTAGATGCGACAGATATTGCTGATGCGACCCGCAAGGCTTATGAGCTCGCGACTCAAGGAGATGTGGTTCTCCTCAGTCCTGCCAATGCTAGCTGGGATATGTATGCTAACTTTGAAGCACGTGGCGACCTCTTTATCGACACAGTAGCGGAGTTAAAGGAATAATATGAAAAAAATTGTCTTTACAGGTGGGGGGACGGTTGGACATGTTACCCTCAACCTTTTGTTAATGCCTAAGTTCATCGAAGACGGCTGGGAAATTCACTATATTGGTGATAAACACGGAATCGAACACCAAGAAATCCTCAAGTCAGGTTTGGATGTTACTTTCCATTCCATAGCGACAGGGAAATTACGTCGTTACTTCTCTTGGCAAAATATGCTGGATGTCTTCAAAGTTGGTTGGGGAATTGTCCAATCCCTCTTTATCATGTTACGACTGCGTCCACAGGCTCTTTTTTCTAAGGGAGGATTTGTGTCTGTGCCACCGGTTATCGCAGCGCGTGTGTCAGGGGTACCTGTCTTTATTCACGAATCGGACCTGTCTATGGGCTTGGCCAATAAAATTGCCTATAAATTTGCGACCAAGATGTACTCAACCTTTGAGCAAGCTGCTGGTCTTGCTAAGGTCGAGCATGTGGGGGCAGTGACCAAGGTTTCAGACCAAAAAACTCCTGAACCAGATGAATTGGTGGATATTCAAACCCACTTTGATCCCAAATTGCCAACCGTATTATTTGTCGGAGGTTCTGCAGGAGCTCGAGTATTTAACCAATTGGTGACAGACCATAAAAAAGAGTTGACAGAGCGCTACAATATTATCAATCTGACAGGAGATTCAAACCTCAATGAGTTGAGTCAAAATCTCTTCCGTATTGACTATGTGACGGATCTCTATCAACCTTTGATGGAGATGGCAGATGTGGTGGTGACGCGTGGCGGTGCTAATACGATTTTCGAGCTCTTGGCCATGGCGAAACTCCATCTCATCGTACCATTGGGTCGTGAAGCAAGTCGAGGAGACCAGATTGAAAATGCAGCCTACTTTGTTAAGAAAGGCTATGCAGAAGAACTTCAAGAAAGTGACTTGACCTTGGAAAGCTTAGAGGAGAAACTCAGTCACTTGCTTAGTCACAAGGACCAATACCAAGCTAGCATGAAAGCTTCGACTGAATTGAAATCTCTTGCAGATTTTTACGATCTACTAAGAAAAGACCTAGCATAAGGAATATCAATGTCAAAGGATAAGAAAAAAGAATCAAACCAGAAGCAAGAATTGTCTGAATGGCAGAAACGAAACCAGGAATACTTGAAGAAGAAGGCTGAGGAAGAAGCTGCCCTAGCTGAAGAGAAGGAAAAGGAAAAACAAGCTCGAAAGGAAGCCAACTCGAAACTACTGGAGGAATCCAAGAAATCATCGAGTGAGTCAGACGAGGAAGTCTCAAGTATAAGCAAGGAACCATCCGAAAAAGAAGAAAAAGCTCAAAAGGATGACCTGAAAGTCAAAGAAGAAAAAGAAAAGAAGAAAAAAGAAAAACCCAAAAAACCAGAGAAACCAGCCAAACCTAAAATTGCGCCTGTTCATATTTGGCGAGCTGTGAGTATCTTGGTACCCAGTGTCCTGATCCTCCTTCTTTCAGTCTATCTGTTGACTCCGCTTTCGACCATCAAAAATATAGAGGTTAAGGGAAATAGTAACACGCAGGCGGATGACATCAAACAGGCTTCTGGAATTCAAGATAGCGACTATACCTTAGCTCTATTGTTGGATAAGGAAACATACGCTGAGCGTATCAAGTCCAACCATTGGATAGAATCAGCGAAGATTGACTATCAATTTCCGACTAACTTTACGATTGAGGTTAAGGAATTTGATATTGTCGGTTATTATGTGTCTGGTGAAGAACATTATCCTATTCTTTCTAGTGGTACAGTAGAGTCAACTCCTATTGATCGCTTAAACTTGCCCGAGACTTATCTGACAGTTACCTTTAACGATGAGCAGCAGGTGAAAGAACTGATCAAAGGATTGTCTACCATCAGTGAGGATATCAAGAGCCAAATCCAGAAAATCGAATTAGCGCCGAGCAAGGCAACAGCAGATCTTTTAAAAATTACTATGCTGGATACAGATGAGATTTTGGTTCCCCTATCAGAATTGAGCAAGAAATTGCCTTATTACAGCAAAATCAAGCCACAATTGTCAGAACCGAGTGTGGTCGATATGGAAGCTGGAGTATACAGCTATACGATAGCGGATAAATTGATAGAGGAGGCTGAGGAAAAAGCCAAACAAGAGGCCAAGGAAGCTGAGAAGAAAAAACAGGAAGAAGAAAAGAAAAAACAAGAAGAACAAGGAAATCAAAGCCAAACGAGCCAGCAATCACAGAGTCGTTAGACTAACTTTTCCTCTTGATTTTGATTGGTATAGAAATCCAGTTTCGAGTTTTTGCTTGACAAGTCCTAGTATAAATAATAGAATAGAAAAAAACCTTTAAAGCAGTCCAGAGAGGCAGCTAAGGTTAGACGGTGAAAGGGTGGAGACTACCCATTTTTCGTGGAACCTTGCTGTTGGCAGGTTCCTTTTTTCATGCTCTCTAGCTTACAAAGGTAAAAGGAGAAAGGTATGCGTGAACATCGTCCAGTTATTGCTCTTGATTTTCCTAGTTTTGAGGCAGTCAAGGAATTTTTATCTCTTTTCCCAGCAGAAGAAAGTCTTTATCTAAAAGTAGGGATGGAGCTTTATTATGCGGAAGGTCCAGAAGTTGTCCGTTATTTGAAGTCACTGGGGCATAGTGTCTTTTTGGACCTCAAGCTACATGATATTCCCAATACAGTCAAATCTGCTATGAAAGTCTTATCTCGGCTTGGTGTGGACATGACCAACGTTCATGCTGCTGGTGGTGTGGAGATGATGAAGGCTGCGCGTGAAGGTCTGGGGACACAAGCCAAATTGATCGCTGTGACCCAGCTGACATCAACGTCGGAAAGCCAGATGCAGGATTTTCAAAATATCCAAACCAGCCTGCAAGAGTCTGTGATTCACTATGCCAAGAAGACAGCTGAAGCGGGCTTGGACGGTGTGGTTTGTTCAGCTCAGGAAGTGCAACTCATCAAGCAGGCCACCAATCCAGATTTTATCTGTCTGACACCGGGAATTCGTCCGGCGGGAACTGCCGTAGGAGACCAAAAACGCGTCATGACGCCAGCGGATGCTTATCAGATTGGTAGTGACTACATCGTAGTTGGACGTCCTATTACCCAAGCTGAAGATCCTGTTGTAGCTTATCATGCTATCAAGAATGAATGGAACCAAGACAGAAATTAAAGAAATAGATTTTAAAAATAAAAGGAGAATACTATGACACTTGCTAAAGATATCGCTAGCCACCTCTTGAAAATTCAAGCAGTTTACCTCAAACCAGAGGAGCCTTTTACTTGGGCATCTGGCATCAAGTCACCTATCTATACAGATAACCGCGTGACTCTGGCTTACCCAGAAACTAGAACCTTGATTGAAAATGGTTTTGTGGAAGCTATTAAAGCAGAATTTCCAGAAGTAGAAGTGATTGCAGGAACTGCGACAGCAGGAATTCCACACGGAGCAATCATCGCTGACAAGATGAACTTGCCTTTTGCCTACATCCGCAGCAAACCAAAAGACCACGGAGCTGGTAACCAAATCGAAGGTCGTGTAGCTCAGGGGCAAAAGATGGTTGTTGTTGAAGACCTTATTTCAACGGGTGGTTCTGTTCTTGAAGCTGTTGCAGCTGCAAAACGCGAAGGAGCCGATGTTCTTGGTGTCGTAGCGATTTTCAGTTATCAATTGCCAAAAGCAGATAAGAATTTTGCGGATGCTGATGTGAAATTGGTGACACTTTCTAACTACAGTGAACTGATCCACCTAGCCCAAGAAGAAGGTTACATCACACCAGAAGGGTTAGACCTCCTAAAACGCTTTAAAGAAGACCAAGAAAATTGGCAAAATGCCTAAAACATAGAAAATCAGGTAGTCACTAGGATTACCTGATTTTTATATGTGGGCAATAAAACAAAGGTTCCTAAAGGTAAAGAAGAATATAGGATAATGGTAGAATGAGAGTCCTCTCTTTTTTGGGGCATATTCAGATAATCAGTTTGAAATTTCCAGACAAAATTTTTGAAAGGATTCTGAAAAAGAGGTAAGATAGTTTATGCAAGAAAAAGTAAACGCTTACTTAATAAGGAGGACACTTTATGTCATATAAAACAAGCAATGCAGAAGGACCTGTAGATTTTATTAACACTTATGATTTGGAGCCAATGGCGCAACAAGTCATTCCTAAAGCTGCCTTTGGTTATATCGCTAGTGGAGCAGAGGATACTTTCACTTTACGCGAGAACATCCGTGCCTTTAACCACAAACTGATCGTTCCTCATACGCTTTGTGATGTTGAAAATCCAAGTACAGAGATTGAATTTGCAGGTGAAAAATTATCTTCACCAATTATTATGGCGCCTGTTGCGGCTCATAAATTGGCAAATGAGCAGGGGGAAGTAGCTACTGCGCGTGGTGTGCATGAATTTGGTTCTCTTTATACAACCAGCTCTTACTCTACCGTTGACCTTCCAGAAATTACAGAAGCTCTTCAAGGGACACCTCATTGGTTCCAATTTTACTTTAGTAAGGATGACGGCATTAACCGCCATATCATGGACCGTGTGAAGGCTGAAGGCTACAAAGCGATTGTCTTGACGGCAGATGCTACCGTAGGGGGCAATCGTGAAGTCGACAAGCGCAATGGTTTTGTCTTCCCCGTTGGTATGCCAATTGTTGAGGAATACCTGCCAGAAGGTGCTGGTAAATCAATGGACTTTGTTTACAAATCAGCCAAACAACGCCTGTCTCCACGCGATGTAGAATTTATCGCTGCATACTCAGGACTTCCTGTGTATGTCAAGGGGCCACAATGCCGTGAGGACGTTGAACGTTCGCTTGCTGCAGGAGCTTCTGGTATCTGGGTAACCAACCACGGTGGTCGTCAAATCGACGGTGGACCAGCATCCTTTGACTCACTTCAAGAAGTCGCTGAAGCAGTTGATAAACGTGTGCCAATTGTCTTTGACTCTGGTGTTCGTCGCGGTCAGCACGTCTTTAAAGCCTTGGCTTCAGGAGCAGACTTGGTAGCTATTGGCCGCCCTGTGATCTATGGCTTGGCTCTTGGTGGTAGTGTGGGTGTACGTCAAGTCTTTGAACACTTGAATGCAGAATTAAAGACAGTTATGCAGTTATCTGGAACTCAGACTATTGAAGATGTTAAACGCTTCAAACTGCGTCACAATCCATACAATCCATCCTTCCCAGTTGATTCACGTGATTTGAAGTTGTATTGAGAAAGTAGAAAGTCTCCATTTGATGTGGAGGCTTTTCTCGTCTTGAGGAAGGGTGACATATCATAACAAAGGAGGAAAAGACTATATAAATATATTTTCCAGTCAAATATCTTGCTAGGGCTTTAAAATTTTGTT
>NZ_AJKQ01000020.1:0-106672 GCF_000257455.1 Streptococcus oralis SK610 | reverse complement strand
GATTACGAGGATACTTAAGGGTATCTTTTTTTTTATTTACTAAGGAGATTCTGAGAGTCTTCTTTTTTTGTTTACGGAACAAATTTGTGTAAACTAGCAGTGCTTAAGGAATGGTACTAGTCATATATTTTCTTTAATTATGGTAAAATAGTAAGAGAATAATGTGAGGAAAATGAATGTCAAGTAAGTTTGAAATTTTAATGAATCAACTAGGAATCTCTGAACAATTGAGACGGGATCCTGCTCTTGTTGATGCCAGAATTGAGCGTGTTGTGGTTCATAAAATTAGTAAGATTTGGGAATTTCATTTTGTATTTTCTAATATTTTACCGATTGAAATCTTTTTGGAGTTAAAGAAAGGGCTTAGTGAAGAATTTTCTAAGACAGGAAACCGAGCTGTTTTCGAAATCAAGGCTCTTTCTCAAGAATTTTCTAATGAACTCTTGCAGACCTACTATAGAGAGTCTTTTTCTGAAGGTCCATGTGCAAGTCAAGGGTTTAAATCTCTTTACCAGAATTTAAACGTTCGTGCGGAGGGAAATCAACTCATTATTGAAGGTTCAGAGGCGATTGATAAGGAGCACTTTAAGAAGAATCATCTTCCTAATCTAGCAAAGCAACTCGAAAAGTTTGGTTTCCCAGCTTTTGTATGCCAAATAGAAAAGAATGATGCTCTTACACAAGAGCAGGAGGAAGCCTTCCATACGGAGAATGAACAGATTGTTCAAGCTGCCAATGAGGAAGCGCTCCGGGCTATGGAGCAACTGGAACAAATGGCTCCTCCACCAGTAGAAGAGAAACCTGCCTTTGATTTTCAGGCTAAAAAGGCTGCGGCCAAGCCTAAACTAGATAAGGCTGAAGTTACCCAGATGATTGATGTGACGACTGAGGAAAATCGTTTGGTCTTTGAAGGGGTCGTTTTTGATGTCGAGCATAAAGTGACCAGAACAGGGCGTGTCTTGATTAACTTTAAGATGACGGACTATAGTTCAAGTTTTTCAATGCAAAAATGGGTTAAGAATGAAGAAGAGGCTCAGAAGTTTGACATCATTAAGAAAAATTCTTGGCTCAGAGTTCGTGGGAATGTGGAGATGAATAACTTCACACGTGATTTGACTATGAACGTGCAGGATGTGCAGGAAGTTGTTCACTATGAGCGGAAGGATTTGATGCCAGAAGGTGAGCGTCGGGTTGAGTTTCATGCTCATACTAATATGTCGACTATGGATGCTTTGCCAGAGGTTGAAGAAATCGTTGCGACAGCTGCTAAGTGGGGACACAAGGCGGTTGCCATCACGGACCATGGGAATGTCCAGTCCTTCCCACATGGCTATAAGGCAGCTAAGAAAGCTGGAATTCAGCTGATCTATGGAATGGAAGCCAATATTGTGGAGGACCGTGTTCCGATTGTCTACAATGTGATTGAGATGGATCTATCAGAAGCAACCTACGTGGTCTTTGACGTGGAAACGACGGGGCTTTCAGCCATCTATAATGACTTGATTCAGGTTGCGGCTTCTAAGATGTACAAGGGCAATGTCATTGCCGAATTTGATGAATTTATCAATCCTGGGCATCCCTTATCCGCTTTTACTACTGAGTTGACTGGTATTACAGATGACCATGTTAAAAATGCTAAACCACTGGAACAAGTTTTGCAAGAATTCCAAGAATTCTGCAAGGATACGGTCCTAGTCGCTCACAATGCGACCTTTGACGTTGGCTTTATGAATGCCAACTATGAGCGTCATGGTTTGCCTAAGATTAGCCAGCCAGTCATCGATACGCTAGAGTTTGCTAGAAACCTCTATCCTGAGTATAAACGTCATGGTTTGGGGCCTTTGACTAAGCGTTTTGGTGTAGCTCTAGAACACCATCACATGGCCAACTACGATGCGGAAGCTACTGGTCGTCTGCTCTTCATCTTTATCAAAGAGGTGGCAGAGAAACATGGTGTGACTGATTTAGCTAGACTCAACATTGATTTGATTAGTCCAGACTCTTATAAAAAAGCTCGGATCAAGCATGTGACTATCTATGTCAAGAATCAAGTTGGTTTAAAAAATATTTTTAAGCTGGTTTCTTTGTCCAATACCAAGTACTTTGAAGGGGTGCCACGGATTCCGAGAACAGTTCTAGATGCCCATCGGGAGGGCTTGATTTTGGGGTCGGCTTGCTCGGAGGGTGAAGTTTTTGACGCAGTCGTTTCCCAAGGTGTGGACGCGGCGGTTGAAGTGGCCAAGTATTATGACTTTATCGAGGTCATGCCACCAGCTATCTATGCTCCCTTGATTGCCAAGGAGCAGGTCAAGGATATGGAGGAACTCCAGACTATTATCAAGAGTTTGATAGAGGTTGGGGACCGTCTTGACAAGCCTGTTCTAGCTACGGGGAATGTCCACTATATTGAACCGGAAGAAGAGATTTACCGTGAAATTATTGTCCGTAGTTTGGGTCAGGGGGCTATGATTAACCGAACCATCGGTCATGGTGAACATGCCCAACCAGCACCGCTACCGAAGGCTCATTTTAGAACGACCAATGAAATGTTGGATGAATTTGCTTTCTTGGGAGAAGATTTAGCACGCAAATTAGTCATTGAAAACACCAATGCCTTGGCAGATATCTTTGAACCTGTTGAGGTTGTTAAGGGTGACTTGTACACACCTTTCATTGACAAGGCGGAAGAAACGGTCGCCGAGCTGACCTACAAAAAAGCTTTTGAGATTTATGGAAATCCGCTGCCAGATATCGTTGATTTGCGGATTGAAAAAGAATTAACTTCCATTCTGGGGAATGGATTTGCCGTGATTTATCTGGCATCGCAGATGCTGGTGCAACGTTCCAATGAACGGGGCTACTTGGTTGGTTCTCGTGGGTCTGTCGGGTCCAGTTTTGTTGCGACCATGATTGGGATCACGGAGGTTAACCCTCTCTCTCCTCATTATATTTGTAGCCAGTGTCAGTATAGTGAATTTATCACGGATGGTTCTTATGGTTCAGGATTTGATATGCCCAATAAGGATTGTCCAAACTGTGGTCACAAACTCAGCAAAAATGGGCAGGATATTCCGTTCGAGACCTTCCTTGGTTTTGATGGAGACAAGGTTCCCGATATTGACTTGAACTTCTCGGGAGAAGACCAGCCTAGCGCCCACTTGGATGTGCGTGATATCTTTGGTGAAGAGTATGCCTTCCGTGCAGGAACGGTTGGTACGGTGGCTGCCAAGACCGCTTATGGATTTGTCAAGGGCTATGAGCGGGACTATGGGAAGTTTTATCGTGATGCAGAGGTAGAACGCCTCGCTCAGGGTGCGGCTGGTGTCAAGCGGACAACAGGACAACACCCGGGGGGAATCGTTGTTATTCCGAACTACATGGACGTTTACGATTTTACGCCTGTCCAGTATCCAGCAGATGATGTGACGGCTGAATGGCAGACCACTCACTTTAACTTCCACGATATCGATGAGAATGTCCTCAAACTCGATGTACTGGGACATGATGATCCAACCATGATTCGGAAACTTCAGGATTTGTCTGGTATTGACCCTAATGAAATCCCTATGGATGATGAAGGTGTGATGGCCCTTTTTTCAGGAACTGAAGTACTTGGGGTGACACCTGAGCAAATCGGAACGCCTACGGGTATGCTGGGAATTCCAGAGTTTGGAACTAACTTCGTTCGTGGCATGGTCGATGAAACTCATCCAACAACCTTTGCGGAGTTACTTCAGCTCTCAGGTCTGTCCCACGGTACCGATGTCTGGTTGGGAAATGCTCAGGATTTGATTAAGCAAGGGATTGCGGATCTATCAACCGTTATCGGCTGTCGGGACGACATCATGGTTTACCTCATGCACGCGGGCCTCGAACCCAAGATGGCCTTTACCATCATGGAACGGGTGCGTAAAGGCTTGTGGCTCAAGATTTCTGAGGAGGAGCGAAATGGCTACATCGAAGCCATGAAGGCCAATAAGGTACCCGAGTGGTATATCGAATCCTGTGGGAAAATCAAGTACATGTTCCCTAAAGCCCATGCAGCAGCCTACGTTATGATGGCCCTTCGCGTAGCCTACTTCAAGGTTCACCATCCCATTTATTACTACTGTGCTTACTTCTCAATCCGTGCCAAGGCCTTTGATATCAAGACCATGGGTGCGGGCTTGGATGCCATCAAACGTAGAATGGAAGAAATCGCTGAAAAACGGAAGAATAATGAAGCCTCTAATGTGGAGATTGACCTCTATACCACTCTTGAGATTGTCAATGAAATGTGGGAACGTGGCTTTAAGTTTGGCAAGTTGGACCTCTATCGTAGTGATGCGACTGAATTCATCATTGACGGAGACACTCTTATCCCACCATTTGTCGCAATGGATGGTCTGGGAGAGAACGTTGCTAAGCAGTTGGTGCGTGCGCGTGAAGAGGGTGAGTTTCTCTCTAAGACAGAACTGCGCAAGCGTGGCGGACTCTCATCAACCTTGGTTGAAAAGATGGATGAAATGGGGATTCTCGGTAATATGCCAGAGGATAACCAGTTGAGTTTGTTTGATGAGTTGTTTTGATGGATATAGTGAAGCGCCATAGCTGTTGAAAGGTCAAGATTGCAGATTAACGAGTTTTACCGTCATTGGGCATAATCAAATTCAGAAATATATTTTCTTGAGAATGTATATTTTTTGAAGTTTTTAGAGGACGTCATTAAGTTATGACCAATCAAATAAATATTTGTAATAAAAGAAATGGACGGCTGTTTAGCAGTATAAGTTATCAAATATTATTGCTTTGCTGAGATACATGAGGTAAGGATAAAAGGTTGCTTAAAGAGATAGTGATCTAAAGGAGGTTGTAAGTAAGTTGGCTGGGGAAAAAAATAATGCAACATCCAGTTGGAGTGGATATAACCATCAGGGGCAGGTTGGTATTTTTCTTGCTTTGAAAGAATTAAATATGTTGATTCAGAACGATGAAGATTTTAGGGGTTACTCTGTCCAATTTGAAAAAGAAGATGGAGAGGATATTGATATAGTGAAAGGGATTGAAGTTATATCAAGACATCAAGTAAAGGCAAAGAAAAATAAAAAGAATCTTAACGATTATAAAGATGTACTAACTGGATTTAAGGAAGATGGAGTTGAAGAAAATTCTAGATACTTACATACAATTTGTGATGTAATTGGCTTTGAATTATCAGAAGAGGAGTTTAAAGAACTACCATATAAACCCAAATTTATTCCAAATGATAAAAATGTTAAACTATACGAGTATCCTGATGGTTGCAAGTATTGTGACTTGAGTAATGTTAGTGAGTCTAAAATAGATAGTTTTTGTAAGGAAGAAATAAAAAGCTTACTCATTGCACATAGTCCCAGCCTGAAAGATGATGATGAACATATTAAAGAAACTTTATTTGAACTGAAAAATTTACTGTGCACAAAAATAAGAGAGGCGCATGAAGCTGGAGGAAGTGCAAATCCAGTAATTTTATTTCCAGAGATTTACAATATTGTTACTTCTACTGAAAAACGCGAAAGACAATCAATTCGTAGAGCAAAAGGGTTATTTTCACTTTATTGGAATGAAAGTTTTGATAATGATGTTGATAATACAATAATAAATGAAATTCTAAATTTAGCTGATGATGACTTCAAAAATCTATTAATTGACATGCATCCTGATAATAGCATTTCGAAACTACAAGATTTGAATAATCTAGATAATTTGATTGATAGAGGTAGTATTAAATATATTTTGTATAATTTTTTTAGGTGGTATAAAAAAGAAAAATTTATATTAAATAACTTGTATTATCAAACTAATCAGGAGTCGTTTAGGTTAAGTATGATTCACCAACCAAAAGCTGCTGCTGGTGAAGTTAAAAATGACATTATGAAAAATATTGGATTTATAAGAGCTAGTTTTAATACAGATTATTTGATCAATATGAATATTGAAGGCAAAAAATTTTTTGAAGTTCAACCTATAGATGAAGAGGGAAAAGAAAAATTGAAGTCTGGATTACTGGGGAAGGAGAAGGATAATATATTTTCAATTAATTTAGAATATATAGACTATGAGAAAACTGTTCTAAAATTGAGGGAGGATCAAAATAGTGATGAATAACTTCATGAAAAAAATTTTAGAAAAGGATGACTATCAGTGTATTGACCAAGGTATTGAATTGTGGAATAATAACAATGAATTTTTTATAATTCAAGAATATGATGTAGAAGAATTGGAATCAAGTGGTGACAAAACACAAAATTTTTTTACTTGTGAAAAGACGAATCAGCTAATATCGGAATTCGAAAAAATTCAAGATAATAAAATAAAAAAGAATACGTCCTTATTTGTGTCTGTGAAAGTTAATAATATTAAAGAAGTATATGAACGTTTTAAGAATATAGCCATGAGAATCGAAGAGGATGAATACTATTTTAGGAAGTATATTATTTTTTATACTGATGAAGGTCTAGATAAACTTAATCCTGATATTCAGGATTTACTTCAGTTCGTTCAAAACAACGGCGATGATTCAGAAGAAGAAAGTTTATTTGATAAATTTGAGGGAAACATGTTTTTTGATGATTCCTACTTTATTGCTATGCAACTAATCATCAAGTTACCGTTTACTTCTCTACCTCATTCTGATAAACCATTTGCAACAATTGAGGATAAAATAAAATTACGTATGGAAAGTGAACAACAAGTCAAAAAGGAGCAACAAGTAAATCAGATTTTAGAATTGTTTAATAGTGATAATATTCGTGAACAACTTGAAAATAGCGGTATGTTTGATAATTTAAGACAGATTTTGGAAGAATAATTTTATGAAAATAAAGAAGATTTTACTTTATAATTTTAAAAATTTTAGGCAAAAAACGATTATTGATTTTAGTGATAGTATAACTTTTTTAGTTGGACCAAATGGATTTGGAAAGACAACTATTTTTGATGCAATAGAGTTAGGTTTGACGGGTAATATTTCTCGAATTACTCAAACGTTTCAAGTAACCGGGGAGAATGTTTCGTATAATAAACCTTTCTTTCAAAATGATATATCTCAGCCGGTGATTGTAAAATTATGGTTGGAAAAATCAAATGGTGAACACTTAGTTATTATTCGAGAATTAACAAACAATAGTACTACTGATGGAAGGTTGTTTGCCCCAAAGAAATCTATCGAGCAATTTAAGTTGTTTCGCCAGGAGGAAGTAACTGGTGAAAATTTCATCAGCATAGATAATAATGTTAAAGTATCTGAAATAGATCAGACTACAGTTGATAATTTTTTAGAGATTAATGGGAAATATGAAATTGCTAAGATTTTTAATCTGTTTAACTATATTCAACAAGAAGAAACGACATTTTTCTTGAAGAAATCTGAGAAAGATAGAAGTAACAATCTCTCGTTTTTGGTTAAAACTGATGAGATAGAAGATAGAATAAGTAAGATTGAAAAAGTAAATAAAGCTATCAGCGATAAATTGGGATTCCTTATTAAGCAACAAGAGAAACTTACCCAGCAAGAATTGAATAACATCCCTTATAAAAGATTGTTTATCAAACAGGTTTTTCAATTTGATAAAGAAAATCCGTTTTCTGTAGACAACCTCAGCCAGTTAGATGATTTCAAAGTCACAATTAAAAAGATTATTGGATTTAAACAGAGATTTTCTATTTCTGAATATCAACGAAAGTTGGAAAGAGATAAGCGGAAGAAAGAAATCAATACTATTGGCAGTGCTTTACGCCTCGCAATTTTATCTCCATTTGTTCAAAGACCGAATAATAAATGGCATTGGGAAAAATATACATTAGAGAACCCGAGAGTATTTGAATACGTACTTTTAGAAAATTATATTCGATCATTTGAAACTATCACCCAAGAATATAGGCGAAGACAACAATTACATCAATACTGGGCGTATCTATCTACTGATATTAATCAAATGACAGCAGAGTCTTTTCAGTGTGCTCAAGACGATATCCTCTCAAATGATTTTAAATTACTTAAAGATCAGTGGACACTTTACCAGGGATTAAGAGAAAATGCAGGACAGGTGGACAAAAATTTAAGTGTTTTACGACAACGTAGAAGTGATTTGAGTGGCAAGTTTAATGAATTAAGACATCAATATGTTGACGAAAATAAATGTCCATTCTGTAGCAATCAGTTTGATTCTTTCAATGATTTGAAACAAGCTTATGATAGTTATGAAGCTTATCTATCTGAAATTTCATCTAGAGATAGTCAGCGATTACACGAAGTTCAATTATTGCTGAATGAATTGATCCAGCAACTGAAGCAGAAAATCATTGATGAAATAAATAGCCTTTCTACGGATGTAGATAAAAATGTATTAGATAGATTACAAGAATTAAAAAATTCGTATCAAAGTTATTCTCAAAATGTCGAAGGTTTTAAAACTTTTATTCAGTCGTACACAATTATGGTACCATATGAGTTGGGAAGGTTAGAATTTAAAGACTATATCCAGCAGTATCAGTTATACTTGCAAGAATTTCAATCAAAATTAGTAGTTGATAATGATGTTTATCGGTTACTAGATATTAATAATCTGGAAAATATAAAGAGACAACTGTGTGATTTAAGAGAAGAATTTTCTGAATTGCAGTTTGAAACGTACCAATTGGAATCAAGTTCATATTCGAAGATAAATATGGCGACGATTGATAGTCGATTGCTTGAATTAAAAAATGCTATTCACTCGGCAGTTGATAATAAATATGCTATTAATGAGAATCTGATAGCAGACGCTGAGAACATATTTCCTACATATTTTCAAAGTAAAGTGGAAGTATTAGAGGATATTAGTATTGGAGATTTAGAAAATAAGAAACTTTATCTTGATGGACAGCATAAACTAGTTCAAAATCAGCAACTTCAAAATTTATCAAGTCAGATAGAAACATTGAGAACAACTGTGGAACGATTAGAAGGAATTAATACTATATATAAGGAGGAAGTAAAACAGTTCAAAATAGATATTGTTAAAAAGCTACGTATCCCATTCTTTATATACTCAGCAAAAATGTTACAAAATTATCAACAAGGTATGGGGATTTTCTTAACGCACAAGAAAACAACGAATAGTGATAATGGAAAGGTAGCAATTATTAGATTTAAATCCGACACTAATAATGATCATGATGTAATGAATCAGCTGAGTACAGGGCAGTTGGCTGTTGTGTCTCTAGCATTTACTCTCTCCTTGAATACAATGTTTAAGTTATCTGATAATCTTAACTTCTTAATGATAGATGATCCAGTTCAAGATATGGATGCTATGAATGTACTATCTTTTATTGAAATTTTACGTCATGGAATTATAGATAAGTATCAGATCATTTTATCAACTTATAGCGATTTTAATGCTTTGTTCATGGGTTATAAATTTGCAAATTCGACTTCGGAAGTAAATATTAAATATGAAAATGTTAGTGACCTGCAAGGATAATATGTAAATTTCTTATTCTTTCTCCTGTTTTCTCTGTGGATCTTTTAGACTATTATAAGAATCAATTCGAAGAAGGCTAATGTATATCTAATAGATTTACATTGTCTTTCTTTTTTGTTAAAATAATAAATAGAAAGAGGGTGAGAATATGTCAAAGACGAGCATGAGCATCCGTTTGGATAGTGAGGTTAAGGAGCAAGCCCAACAGGTGTTTAATGATCTGGGGATGGATATGACAACGGCTATCAATATTTTCCTTCGTCAGGCTATTCAATATCAGGGTTTGCCTTTTGATGTTAGGCTAGACGAGAATCGGAAGTTACTTGAGGTATTAACGGATTTAAATCAACATCGTAATATGAGCCAATCTTTTGAATCAGTCTCTGACTTGATGGAGGACTTGCGTGCTTAAGATTCGTTATCATAAACAGTTTAAAAAAGATTTTAAGTTGGCTATGAAGCGTGGTTTGAGGGCAGAATTGTTAGAAGAAGTTTTGAATTTTCTGGTTCAGGAAAAAGAACTTCCTGCCAAATATCGAGATCACCAACTGGCAGCATCCAAGCACTTTCAAGGAGTTCGTGAGTGTCATATCCAACCAGATTGGCTTTTGGTCTATAAAGTGGACAAGTCTGAATTGATTTTAAACTTGCTGAGGACAGGCAGTCATAGCGATTTATTTTAATAAATTTTAAGGAGTTCAAGATGAAACTTAGAATCTTTGCGGAAGATAAACCAGCTGAAAAGGTTTTTGACTATCAGCTAGAGCTGGCAGATGAAACAATTATTCTATCGACAGCGCTCTTGTCTGGTGCCATTGCTTTAGCAGGATTATTTTCTGCTTTGAAAGAAAAATAGAAAAGGAAAAATAAAATGGTTTTACCAAATTTTAAAGAAAATCTAGAAAAATATGCAAAATTGTTGGTTGCGAATGGAATTAATGTGCAACCTGGTCACACCTTGGCTCTCTCTATCGATGTGGAGCAACGTGAGTTGGCGCATTTGATCGTGAAGGAAGCTTATGCCCTGGGTGCGCATGAGGTTATCGTTCAGTGGACAGATGATGTGATCAACCGTGAGAAATTCCTCCACGCGCCGATGGAGCGTTTGGACAATGTTCCAGAATACAAGATTGCTGAGATGAACTACCTCTTGGAAAACAAGGCTAGCCGTCTAGGAGTTCGTTCATCTGATCCAGGTGCCTTGAACGGAGTGGATGCGGACAAGCTTTCAGCTTCTGCAAAAGCTATGGGACTTGCCATGAAGCCAATGCGTATCGCAACGCAATCCAACAAGGTTAGCTGGACTGTAGCAGCCGCTGCTGGACTCGAGTGGGCTAAGAAGGTCTTCCCAAATGCAGCAAGTGATGAAGAAGCAGTCGATCTCCTTTGGGACCAAATCTTCAAAACTTGTCGTGTCTATGAAGAAAATCCAGTTAAGGCTTGGGAAGAACATGCAGCCATTCTTAAGAGTAAGGCAGAAATGCTTAATAAAGAGCAATTTTCAGCCCTTCACTACACAGCGCCAGGAACCGATCTGACACTTGGCTTGCCGAAGAATCACGTTTGGGAATCAGCTGGCGCTATCAATGCACAGGGAGAAGGATTCTTGCCAAATATGCCGACAGAAGAAGTCTTTACGGCTCCTGACTTCCGTCGTGCAGATGGCTATGTAACCTCTACAAAACCACTTAGCTATAACGGAAATATCATCGAAGGGATTAAAGTAACCTTTAAGGATGGACAAATCGTTGACATTACTGCTGAAAAGGGTGATCAGGTCATGAAGGACCTTGTCTTTGAAAATGCGGGTGCGCGTGCCTTGGGTGAATGTGCCTTGGTACCAGATCCGAGCCCAATTTCTCAGTCAGGCATTACCTTCTTTAACACGCTTTTCGATGAGAATGCTTCAAACCACTTGGCTATCGGTGCAGCCTATGCGACCAGCGTTGTTGGTGGGGCAGAGATGAGTGAAGAAGAGCTTGAAGCTGCAGGACTGAACCGTTCAGATGTTCACGTGGACTTTATGATTGGTTCGAGTCAAATGGATATCGATGGTATCCGTGAGGATGGAACACGTGTACCACTCTTCCGCAAAGGAGACTGGGCAATTTAAGGAGAAGCTATGCTTGGAAGTATGTTTGTTGGTCTCCTAGTGGGACTCTTGGCAGGTGCTTTAACCAATCGTGGAGAAAGCATGGGATGCTTTGGGAAAATGTTTCTCGGCTGGATTGGTGCTTCTTTGGGGCACCTGCTCTTTGGGACTTGGGGTCCAAACCTAGCGGGGATAGCTATTGTTCCAGCTGTTTTAGGTGCTATGGTTGTCTTAGCTATTTTCTGGAGACGAGGAAGTTAGTTTCTTGAAAAATTAGAAAAAAGGAGGTTGGTCACTTGGGCCAGCCTACTTTTGAGTATGATATAATAGTTCTATGAGATTAGATAAATTTTTAGTTGCCTGCGCAGTAGGGAGTCGAACGGAGGTCAAAAACTTGCTCAAGGCTGGACGCGTGAAAGTAAATGGTAAAAAAGAGAAATCAGCTAAACTGCAGATTGATGAAGAAAAAGACGAAATTCGCTTTGATGGTCAAGTGCTAGAGTACGAGGAGTTTGTCTACTACATGATGAACAAGCCCCAAGGAGTTATTTCAGCGACTGAGGATCCCAAGCATAGAACAGTTCTAGACTTGCTGGATGATTTGGCTCGGAGCAAGGAAGTTTTTCCAGTAGGGCGCTTGGATATCGATACGCATGGACTCCTGCTCTTGACTAATAATGGTCAGCTGGCCCATGCGTTGCTTTCACCCAAACGTCATGTGGATAAGACTTACTTGGCGCAAGTCGAGGGCAGTATGAGCCAAGAAGATGTGGATACATTTGCCAAGGGCATTCCGCTCAAGGATTTCACCTGCCAGCCGGCCAAACTGGAGATTTTGTCAGTGGATTCATATAAGGATGAGAGCCAGGTTCGGGTGACTATTAGAGAAGGAAAATTTCATCAAGTCAAACGCATGGTAGCATACTGCGGGAAGGAAGTAGTGGACCTACAACGTTTGGCCATGGGGACTCTAGTTTTGGATGAGAATTTGAAACGAGGAGAATGGCGTCGCTTGACCAAGGAGGAGTTAGAAGTTCTCCTTGCTAGCGTTGCTTAAGTCAATTTACTTTAGTAAAAAGGTGAGGAGAATGACCTTGCCTTTTTATGTTTTCAGTTGCTTCCTTTGTGAAAAGAGTTATAATAGACAGTAGAATAAAAGGAGGAATCTATGAACGCGATTCAAGAATCATTTACAGATAAATTATTTGCTAACTATGAAGCAAATGTCAAATACCAAGCGATTGAAAATGCTGCCAGCCATAACGGAATTTTTGCAGCCCTGGAACGTCGCCAAAGCCATGTAGACAATACACCTGTTTTCTCATTGGATTTGACCAAGGACAAGGTTACTAACCAGAAAGCGTCTGGTCGTTGCTGGATGTTTGCAGCTCTCAACACCTTCCGCCACAAACTCATCTCTCAATACAAACTGGAAAACTTTGAGTTGTCACAAGCCCACACATTCTTCTGGGACAAGTACGAGAAATCCAACTGGTTTTTGGAGCAAGTGATTGCGACTGCAGACCAAGAATTGACGAGCCGTAAGGTTAGCTTCCTACTCCAAACTCCACAACAAGACGGTGGACAGTGGGATATGGTCGTGGCCCTCTTTGAGAAATACGGTGTCGTTCCTAAGTCTGTTTATCCTGAGTCTGTTTCTTCTAGCAGTAGCCGTGAGCTCAATGCCATCCTCAACAAATTGCTTCGTCAAGATGCCCAAATCTTGCGTGACTTGCTCGCTTCTGGTGCAGACCAAGTGACTGTTCAAGCTAAGAAAGAAGACCTCTTGCAAGAAATCTTTAACTTCCTTGCTATGTCACTAGGACTTCCACCGCGTAAATTTGACTTTGCTTATCGCGATAAGGATGATAACTACCAAAGTGAAAAGGGGATTACGCCACAAGAGTTTTACAAGAAATATGTCAATCTACCTCTAGAAGATTATGTTTCTGTTATCAATGCTCCGACTGCTGACAAGCCTTACGGCCAATCTTACACAGTTGAGATGTTAGGAAATGTGGTTGGTAGCCGTGCAGTTCGCTACATCAACGTTCCAATGGAGCGCTTGAAAGAATTGGCGATTGCCCAAATGCAAACAGGAGAAACTGTTTGGTTTGGTTCAGATGTCGGCCAGCTCAGCAACCGCAAAGCTGGAATTCTTGCGACTGATGTTTATGACTTTGAGTCAAGCATGGACATTCAACTCACTCAAGACAAAGCTGGACGTTTGGACTACAGCGAAAGCTTGATGACCCACGCCATGGTCTTGACAGGTGTGGACTTGGACGAAAATGGTAAGTCAACCAAGTGGAAGGTTGAAAACTCATGGGGAGACAAGGTCGGTACAGATGGTTACTTCGTCGCCTCAGACGCTTGGATGGATGAATACACTTACCAAATCGTTGTCCGTAAGGAATTGCTGACAGCAGAAGAACAAGCTGCTTATGAAGCAGAACCAATCGTACTTGCACCATGGGATCCAATGGGTGCCTTGGCAGAATAAAAGCATAGAAAAAAGAGGTTAGGGAAATCCTAGCCTCTTTTTTAAGTCCTTCTTAAAGTGATGATGGATGATGCTTGCCAAGGGAGTTCTTCTTATTTTGAGTCTTTAAGTGACAGAGAAAAAGATATGTGTTATTATAGTAGTACAAAAGGATATCGGAGTAGAAATGAAGTATTTAAGCAGTCAAGACATCAAGGATCGTCAACGAAATATCAGCGACATTAAACCTTATAAAACAACCAAGGAAATCGTCGTTTCAAATAACTTTACCTTCTTTAATGCTATGAACTTGGCTCTGGCAGTTCTGGTAGCCACAACCTTGCGATTTGAAAATATGCTCTTTTTAGGTGTGATTGCTATCAATACAGCCATTGGGATTTTCCAAGAAGTGCGTTCAAAAAATGCTTTAGAAAAGCTAAGTTTGCTAGGTAAAAGTAAGTACAAAGTCAATCGAGATGGTCAAACGATTGAGATTGATCCAGAAGACATCGTACTGGGTGAGTATCTGCATCTCAATCTGGGAGATCAGGTGCCTGTAGATGCAGAAGTGCTTGAAGGGAATATTGAAGTTGATGAGTCCTTGCTGACTGGTGAGAGTGATTCGGTCTTTAAAACAGTTGGTGACAAGCTGATGAGCGGAAGCAATGTTGTCAGCGGTACGTGTTTGGTCACGGCGACGGCGGTCGGACCCGATAGTTATATCAACAAACTTGCAAAATCCAGCAAGGAATTCAAAAAATACCCTTCTCAACTGCGCGATTATATGGATAAGATTTTAAAAATCGTCTCTATCTTGCTAGTGCCAGTTGCGATTCTGCTTTATGTCAGAGGTTTTAGTCTAGGACGGTCTTATGTTGAAATTGTCTTGGGAAGTTCAGGTGCCTTGGTCGGCATGATTCCAGAGGGTTTGATTCTCTTGGTTAGCGTCTCCCTAGCGGTAGCAGCCATGAAGTTGGCTAAAAAGAAGGTTCTAGTGCAGGAGCTATACTGTGTAGAGACCTTGGCGCGAGTAGATGTTCTTTGTTTTGATAAGACTGGAACCATCACGACGGGGAATATGAAGGTCCAAGAAATGGATGCTAATGTAGCAGAGAAACTGTCTTCTTATTTGGCTTATTTCGAAGATGAAAATGCAACTTCCCGAGCTCTGAAGACTTACTTAACCTGTGAGAAAAAGTGGGAAGTTCAAGAAGTCGGTGCCTTTTCAAGTAAAAACAAGTATTCCTTTGTCCAAGTAAAAGACAGTGGGACCTATTTCTTCGGAGCCTATGAGTTTTTAGGCTTTACCCAGCCGATGGATGCCTACTATGAAAATCTAAAACAGCAAGGTTTTCGAATCTTGACACTTGCCCATAGTAAGGACCACATTACAAGCCCATCCGAAATGGAACTATTAGGGCACGTCGTTTTGTCAGATGAGATTAAGGACAATACCAAGGAAACCTTTGACTATTTCGAATCTCAAGGTGTTGAAGTGAAGATTATCAGTGGTGATAATCATGTGGCTGTATATGGGGTGGCTCGTAAGGCAGGTTTTAAGGAAGAAGCCCGTGCGATTGATATGACCAAGGTGAGCGATGATGACTTTGAAAGAGTGGTCTTGGAACACGAAATATTTGGTCGTGTGACACCTGAACAGAAGCAAAAGATGGTATCTATTTTGCAAAATGCTGGTAAAACAGTTGCAATGAGCGGTGACGGGGTCAATGATGTTCTGGCTCTCAAGAAAGCAGATATCAGTTTTGCTATGAATGGTGCTACTAGCGCAGCCAAAAGTGTATCCAATATTGTTTTTTTGACCGATGATTTTGCGGTATTTTATGATATCTTGATGGAAGGTCGCCGTGTGATTAATAACATTCAAAAGGTAGCTTCTCTCTTTCTAACAAAGACCTTCTTCTCCATCGTGTTTGCGATTTTGAGTGTGGTATTTGGTTTGGAATTCGCCTTTATCCCCATTCAGTTTACAATCATTTCAGCCATTACGATTGGGATTCCATCCTTCTTCCTAACTTTTGAGTCCAATAAAGAAAAGGTCAGCACACATTTTATGCGAGATATTTTGACCAATGCTGCGATTGGTGGTGGCGTTCTAGTCGCTAGTGTACTCCTGACGAACTTCTTTATCACTGTCCCAGGTCAGGTCAAATTTATTTGCTTCCTACTTGCTTTAATTAATGGTCTGTGTCTAGTTGCCAAGGTTAGTCTGCCATTTAATCGATACAAACTAGTCTTGCTCGCATTTTTGAGCCTTGCAGCCCTTGTTGGCGTACTTGCCAATACATTTATCCTGCAAAGAACTTTTGTGCCTCTAGAAACCCCTCAAGTCATCTATACAGCTATCCTAGCAGTCGTGATTGGGGGCTTGCATTATTTGATTAGAAGAAAAAATTGATACACAAAAAGAATCAGGTTTAATCCTGATTCTTTTTTATCTATATTCTCGATGGCTTGGATTACATGATACCGAAGAAACGAGCTGCGATACCTACTGCAAAGAGAGCAAGGATGATTGCGATTGGTGATACTTTTTTCTTAAGCAACCACATGCAAAGGAAAGTAAGGAGAAGTCCCATCAATCCTGGAATCAATGAGTTCAACTGACCTTGAAGGGTTTGTGGTTGAATCTTATCTAGGCTCAATCCTCCAAGTGCATCAGCAAGAATTCCTTTCAATTCAGCACCAGTAACAGCACCTTCTGGGAAATTGATGTAAGCTCCTTCAGCCAATTGTTTACCTGGAAGGTTAACAGTAAAGTTGATAGATACCCAACGTTGTACAAGAACGGCAAGGATGAACATACCAAGGATAGATGCTCCTTTGGTGATGTCTTTCAAGATACCACCAGACATGTCTTTAGTGATTTCAGATCCAGCTTTGTAACCGAACTCTTGTGTATACCATAGGAAGGCCATACGGATAGCATTCCATCCAAAGAAGAAGAGAAGGGGACCAACAATGTTACCAGATGCAGCAAGTGATGCACCAAGGGCTCCAAGGATAGGACGAACTGTAAACCAGAATACTGGGTCACCGATACCAGCAAGAGGTCCCATCATACCGATTTTAACCCCTTGGATAGCCGCGTCATCGATTTCTACACCGTTAGCGCGCTCTTCTTCAAGTGCAAGAGTAACCCCCATGATAGGAGCAGCTACGTATGGGTGAGTGTTGAAGAACTCAAGGTGACGCTCAAGAGCAGCCGCTTGGTCTTCTTTTTTAGTGTACAATTTTTTGATAGCTGGGATCAATGAGTAAGCCCAACCCAAGTTTTGCATACGTTCATAGTTCCAAGAACCTTGAAGGAATTGTGAACGCCACCAAACTTTTTGACGATCTGATTTTGATAATTGAATTTTTTCAGCCATGATTGTTCCCCTTTCTAGTAGTCTTCTAGGATATCACCGATTGGGTCGTTAGAAGTCGCAGCTCCGCCGCCACCGTTTCCACCTTGTTTTGTAAGGTTAAGGTAGATGAAGGCAAGGGCAACACCGATGACACCAAGGGCAATCAAAGTCAATTGAGAAATCGCAGCAAGTGCAAAACCGATAGCGAAGAATGGCCATACTTCACGAGTTGCCATCATGTTGATAACCATAGCGTAACCAACGGCAACGACCATAGCACCACCGACAGCCATACCACCGTTCAACCAGTCTGGCATCAATTTGAGAGCATCTTGAACGGCAGAAGCAGGGATAGCGATAAGGAAGGCAGCAGGGATTGCAATACGTAGACCTTGAAGAAGAAGTGCAACAAAGTGAGCACGTTCAACAGCCGCAATATTTCCTTCTTTAGCAGCAGCGTCAGCAGTGTGAACCAAGGCAACTGAGATTGTACGAACAATCATAGTCAAGAAAAGTCCAGCTACGGCAAGAGGAATAGCTGTTGCCGTAGCAACGGCGATACCTTCAGTAGTAAAGTTACCACCTTTGATCAAGATGATTGCTGCAGCAACAGATGCAAGAGCAGCGTCAGGAGCTACGGCAGCTCCGATGTTTGCCCAACCAAGGGCGATCATTTGAAGAGATCCACCAAGCATAACACCTGCTTCGAGGTTACCAGTTGCAAGTCCGATAAGGGTACATGCGACGATTGGTTGATGGAATTGGAATTGGTCGAGGATACCTTCAAGACCTGCAAGGAAGGCAACAACTACAACCAAGATAGCAGAAATGATTGAAATATCTGACATGGTTTTATTCCTTTTCTATTTAGTTTTAATAAAGTATTTAATCCTGTTTTCAAAAATGATCGAAACAGATTAAAATTATTGAACGTTTGCTTTCTTAATCAAGTCAAACAAATCTTTTTTCGTGTCGTTTGGTACTTTACGTACGTCAAATTCAACACCGAGGTCACGCATTTTTTCAAAGGTTGCAACGTCTTCTTTGTCCATAGACAAAACGTTGTTGATCATTGTTTTACCTGTTGAGTGAGCCATAGAACCAACGTTAAGGGTCTTGATTGGCACGCCACCTTCGATAGCACGAAGTGCATCTTGTGGAGTTTCAAACAAGATAAGGGCATGAGTTTCGCCGAAACGTGGGTCTTTTGCAACGTCGATCAATTTTTGAATTGGGACAACGTTGGCTTTTACTCCGTTAGGAGCTGCTTGTTTGATCAATTCTTTACGCAATTCGTCGTTTGCAACGTTGTCTGAAGCAACGATGATACGGTCTGCTTTTGAATCAGGAGTCCAAGCAGTGGCAACCTGACCGTGAAGGAGACGAGTGTCTAGACGAGCAAGGTTGATTTTCAGTTTACCGTCACCGATAACTGTTCCTTCTGGAATAGCAGCTTGTGCAACTGGAGCAGCTGCAGCAGTTGCAACTTCCTCAACTGGGTTAAGCTCTTCTGGAAGAGCCTTGATGCCATCTTTGGCTTCTTTAATGATATTCGCAGCGACTTTATCCACACCTGCATTCGCGTCCATAAGGCGCTCTGTGTAGGCTTGGATCAACATCGGCAAGTTCAGTCCTGTGATGATGGCAAACTTACGTTCTGGATTTTCTCCCATTACGCGGCTAGCTTGGTTGAATGGAGATCCACTCCAAAGGTCAGCCAATACTAGAACCTCATCTTCTGCGTCAAATGCAGCCACAGCGTTGTTGAATTTAGCGTAAAGGTCATCTGGACCTTCATTTGGCATAAAGGTCACAACTTGAACCTTTTCTTGTTCACCAAAGATCATAGATCCTGACTGATGAATACCCGCAGCAAATTCGCCGTGGCTCGCAATAATGATTCCGATACTCATTATTGTCATTCCTCCTTATAAAATGTTTGACTGTATGTTTAAGAAAACTTTAAGCCTAACCTTAAGTATAAACCGTTTTCATATAAAAATCAACTACTTTTTCTAAAAAGATGTAAAAGTTTTCATAGAATGACTTTTTAAAAATATTAATATATAAATGTTTTTGAGAGATAAATGAAAATAGTAATAGAAAACTTAATATAAAAATACAGAAAACGAGGTGTTTTTGTGAAAACGGAATGAAAACAAAAAGGAAAGATTGCAGGGTCGCAATCTTTCCTTTTATAAGAATAAATTTTGTAAAGCGTGGGCCACTCCGTCTTCTTCGTTGGACAGAGGAAGTTGTTCGTCTGCATATGGAAGAAGAGCAGGATTGGCGTTTTTCATAGCATATCCCTTGCCTGCAAATGCCAACATTTCAGTGTCATTATGCTCATCGCCAAAGGCGATTAAGTCTTTTTTATCACGATTCATCACATTGAGCAAGTACTCTAGAGCAAAGGCCTTGTTCACACCCTTGGGAGTACACTCGAGGATGTTGAGGGGACCACCCCAGGTATTGATAGCTAGTTGGTGCTGATAAAAACGATTCATTTCATCTGCTAAAGCGTATTTGTCTTCAGCCCTTGTTTGCAAGAGAATGCAGTTGGGATCTTTGGTTACTCGTTCGGGCTTGAATTGATTTTCCGGCCGGAAGTTCTCTACGCCAAATAGTTTAGGGTCTGCAATTTCTTCATTCGGAGTTGTGATATAGAATTTTTTTCGATATTCTCCTGCAATAAAATCAGCCTGGATGTCCTCCGTGCGCTTGACCATGTCTAGGAGATATTTTTTGTCCAATGTCAAGCACTTTTCATGCTCCCAAGCCTGTCCTGGTAGATGGGTAAGAGAACCATTAAAGTTAATCATGGGAGTATGCAATTCTAGCTCACGGTAGAAATCTTTTGCCATACGATACGGACGTCCCGTCGTGATGATAACATGGTGTCCTTTTTCTGAAATTTTTTTGATCGTCTCTTTGGTGAAATCGGAGAGCTTGCTTTCACTATTCAGCAGGGTTCCGTCCAAATCGACTGCGATAATTTTTTTAGTCATATAAACCTTCCTAGTCGTTTCCAGATAAGATGTCTACTATTATATCAAAAAGAAGGAAGAAAAGCAGATAAGAACAAAAACTACAGTTGCTTTGATTTATTAAACAAATCAAACAAACATATTGAAAAGGTGAATGATAAATGATATAATACTGATATTGTTCGTAAAAAAACAAAAGGAGATTAAAGATGGACAAACTATTTAAACTAAAAGAGCACGGGACAGATGTCCGTACAGAGGTGCTTGCTGGTTTAACAACATTCTTTGCAATGAGTTATATTCTCTTTGTAAACCCTCAAATGCTTTCCCAAACGGGTATGCCTGTTCAAGGTGTGTTCTTGGCAACGATTATCGGTTCTGTAGTCGGTACTTTGATGATGGCTTTCTATGCTAATTTGCCCTACGCACAAGCACCAGGTATGGGACTAAATGCCTTCTTTACATTTACAGTTGTATTTGGAATGGGCTATACTTGGAAAGAAGCTCTTGGTATGGTCTTCATTTGTGGAATTATTTCACTGATTATTACCTTGACAAATGTTCGTAAAATGATCATCGAATCTATTCCAACAACACTTCGTTCAGCTATTTCGGCTGGTATTGGTGTTTTCCTTGCCTATGTTGGGATTAAGAATGCTGGTCTCTTGAAATTCTCAATTGACCCAGGTACTTATACTGTAGCAGGTGAAGGAGCAGACAAGGCTCAAGCTGCACTTACTGCAAACTCAGCAGCTGTTCCAGGCTTGGTAGATTTCAATACTCCAGCCGTATTGGTGGCTCTTGCTGGTTTGGCTATTACCATCTTCTTTGTTGTTAAAGGCATCAAAGGTGGAATTATTCTTTCTATTTTAACAACGACTGTCCTTGCTATTGCTGTTGGTGTTGTCAAATTATCAGGGATTGACTTTGCTAGCAACAATCTTTCAGCAGCGGTTAATGATTTAGGAACTTTGTTTGGTGCTGCTCTGGGTTCGGAAGGTTTAGGATCTTTGATTTCAAACACTTCACGTTTACCAGAAACCTTGATGGCTATTCTTGCCTTCTCACTAACGGATATTTTTGATACAATCGGTACTCTTATCGGTACTGGTGAAAAAGTTGGTATCGTTGCGACAAGTGGAGAAAACCATGAGTCTGCTAAATTGGACAAGGCTCTATACTCTGACTTGGTGGCAACTTCAGTAGGTGCTATTGCAGGTACTTCAAACGTTACAACCTATGTTGAGTCTGCGGCGGGTATCGGTGCTGGTGGACGTACTGGTTTGACTGCCCTAGTGGTTGCGATCTGTTTTGCTCTATCTAGCTTCTTTAGCCCACTTCTAGCGATTGTTCCGACAGCTGCAACAGCACCAATTTTGATTATCGTCGGTATCATGATGCTTTCTAACTTGAAAAATATCCCTTGGGATGATATGGCTGAAGCGGTTCCTGCCTTCTTCACATCTATCTTTATGGGATTCAGCTACTCTATCACACAAGGGATTGCTGTTGGTTTCTTGACATACACCTTGACAAAAGTTGTCAAAGGTCAAGCCAAGGATGTGCACGTAATGATTTGGATTTTGGATGCCTTGTTTATCCTTAACTATATCAGTATGGCGCTATAAATGGTATAATAGGAAAAGGGGAGTCTCCCCTTTTTCTTATAAGGAGGTACATCATGAAAGATAAGACGATTTGGCAAGAGGTTTTAAACAGAGGGAAATGGGTGCTCATCCTTTTGGTAGCTTTTGTTCTATCTCAATTTCCCATAGGACTTGCTTTGTTTTTAGCAAACAAACAGTTTCCGATTTTACAGTCAGGGCTCTTAGTAGGTGCTCTATCCATAGTCGTTTTGATTGTATTCATTATTGGTGCACGAAAAACACAACTTGCTACTTTTAATCTATCCTTTTTTAAGGCAAAAGACTTGGCTCGCTTGGTACTGAGTTATCTGGTGATTTTTGCGACAAATCTCTTGGGTTCAGTCCTGCTTCGACTAACAAATGAGGCAACAACCAGTAACCAATCAATACTGAATGGTTTGGTTCAGAATAGTTCCTTGATTTCAACTTTCTTCCTCCTAGTCTTGATTGCTCCGATTTGTGAGGAAATTTTGTGTCGTGGGATTATTCCCCAAAAGATTTTCCGTGGAAAAGAAAAACTAGGTTTTGTTGTTGGTGCAATCGTCTTTGCCTTGCTCCATATGCCAACCAATTTACCTTCAGTGATTATTTATGGAGGAATGTCAACGGTTTTGACTTGGACAGCCTATAAGACTGAGCGTTTGGAGATGTCCATTTTGCTTCATATGATTCTCAATGGTATTGCATTTTGTTTGTTGGCCTTATTGGTATTGATTAGTAGAAATCTAGGTCTATCATTCTAAACCATTGGCCCGCTTGGAAAAGATGAATACTAGCGTATCCATCTTTTTCTTTTTATGGTAAAATAGAGAGATAATATGGTAGAGAACCTTAAGGGAGTAACCGTTATGTCCAATAAAGTCAACCGCGAAAAAACAGCCATTTGTGGAATTATCAATGTGACGCCAGATTCCTTTTCGGATGGTGGACAGTTTTTTGCTCTTGAGCAGGCGCTCCAGCAGGCTCGTAAATTGATAGCAGAAGGAGCTAGCATGCTAGATATCGGTGGAGAATCGACTCGGCCGGGCAGTAGCTATGTTGAGATAGAAGAGGAAATCCAGCGTGTTGTTCCAGTGATTAAAGCTATTCGTGAGGAAAGTGATGTCCTCATTTCCATCGATACTTGGAAAAGTCAGGTGGCAGAGGCCGCCTTGGCTGCTGGTGCCAATCTGGTCAATGATATCACTGGTCTCATGGGAGATGAGAAAATGGCGGATGTGGTTGCTAAGGCTGGAGCGAAAGTGGTTATCATGTTTAATCCAGTTATGGCTCGTCCTCAGCATTCTAGCTCGCTCATATTTCCTCATTTTGGTTTTGGGCAAGCTTTTACAGAGAAAGAGTTAGCTGACTTTGAAAAAATGCCAATCGAAGATTTGATGAAGGCATTCTTTGAACGAGCTCTAGCGAGAGCGGAGGAAGCTGAGATAGCAAGAGAAAATATCCTGCTGGATCCAGGAATTGGCTTTGGTCTGACCAAGAAGGAAAATCTCCTTCTTTTACGGGACTTGGATAAACTCCATCAGAAAGGCTATCCAATCTTTCTTGGAGTTTCGCGCAAGCGATTTGTCATCAATATCTTGGAGAAAAATGGTTTTGAAGTCAATCCTGAGACAGAACTTGGTTTCCGCAATCGAGACACGGCTTCGGCTCATGTAACGAGTATCGCTGCGAGACAGGGTGTCGAAATAGTGCGCGTGCACGATGTTGCCAGTCACAGGATGGCAGTTGAAATTGCCTCTGCTATTCGTTTGGCAGAAGATGCGGAAAATCTAGATTTAAAACAATATAAGTAAGATGAACGAAATTCAAAACAATCAATGGATTGCCCACTACCGGACGAACCAACCGCATTTCGGTTTGGAACGAATGGTGGAACTCCTAGCTTTACGAGGCAATCCCCATCTCAAACTTAAGGTTATCCATATTGGAGGGACCAATGGCAAGGGGTCTACCATTGCTTTTTTGAAAAAGATGCTGGAAAAGCTAGGTCTAAGAGTTGGGGTGTTCAGCTCACCCTATCTCATTCATTATACAGACCAGATTAGCATCAATGGAGAATCTATCCCCGAGACGAGACTAGAAGCTCTCATGGCGGACTATCAGTCTTTGCTTGAGGGGGAATCTGCTACCAATTTGCAGGGGACAACCGAATTTGAGATTATCACAGCTCTAGCTTATGATTACTTTGCCTCAGAGCAAGTAGATGTAGCCATCATGGAAGTCGGTATGGGTGGCCTTCTGGATAGTACCAATGTTTGCCAGCCAATTTTAACAGGAATTACGACCATTGGACTGGACCATGTAGCCCTACTTGGTGATACCTTGGAAGCCATAGCAGAGCAGAAAGCTGGTATTATCAAGCAAGGCATTCCCTTGGTGACAGGTCATATTGTTCCAGAAGCCTTGACTGTGATTGACAATATTGCAGAAGATAAAAATGCACCTAGACTTACCTATGGAAGTGATTACCAGGTTCGTCATCAAGAAAGCGTGGTAGCGGGTGAAATCTTTGATTATAGCAGTCCTGTCAGACAAGGTCGCTTTCAAACAGGTCTGATCGGTTTGCATCAGATAGAGAATGCGGGGATGGCGCTTGCACTCCTAGACACTTATTGTCAGGAGACTGGGCGGGAGTTAGCAAGTAATGACTTGGTTGCTCAAGCTTTGAAAGAAACTAGATGGCCAGGGCGTTTGGAGGTCGTGTCTAGTAACCCCTTGATGTTTTTGGATGGGGCCCACAATCCCCATGCTATCAAGTCTTTATTAGCAACCTTGCAAGAACGCTTTGCGGATTATCATAAGGAAATCCTCTTTACCTGCATCAAAACCAAGGCCTTGGAGGATATGCTGGATTTGCTAGAAACGGTGCCAGATAGTCAATTGACTTTAACCCATTTTGACGATAGTCGGGCGACTGATGAAAGCGTGCTGAAAGAGACAGCCAAGTCTAGAAATCTCAATTATCAAGGTTGGCAGGATTTTCTAGAGCAGAAATTGACAGATAAAAATGAAGAGAAACAAACAGTTAGGATTGTCACAGGTTCCTTGTATTTCTTGAGCCAAGTGAGAGCCTATCTAATGGAGAGGAAGAACGAGAATGGATACACAAAAGATTGAAACGGCTGTAAAAATGATTATCGAGGCTGTCGGTGAGGACGCTAACCGTGAGGGCTTGCAGGAAACACCTGCTCGTGTAGCCCGTATGTACCAAGAGATTTTTTCAGGTCTTGGCCAAACTGCTGAGGAACATTTGTCAAAATCTTTTGAGATTATTGATGACAATATGGTAGTGGAAAAGGATATTTTTTTCCACACCATGTGTGAGCACCACTTCTTGCCCTTTTATGGGAGAGCCCATATTGCCTACATTCCAGATGGACGTGTGGCAGGCCTGTCTAAGCTAGCCCGTACGGTTGAAGTTTATTCTAAAAAACCACAGATTCAAGAACGGTTGAATATTGAAGTGGCCGATGCCTTGATGGACTATCTGGGGGCTAAAGGAGCCTTTGTTGTCATTGAGGCAGAACATATGTGTATGAGCATGCGTGGTGTCAGAAAACCAGGCACTGCAACCTTGACGACAGTAGCTCGTGGTCTATTTGAAACAGATAAAGACCTCCGAGATCAGGCTTATCGTCTAATGGGACTATAATACTCTTCGAAAATCAAATTCAAACCACGTCAGCTTCCATCTGCAACCTCAAAACAGTGTTTTGAGCAGCCTGCGGCTAGCTTCCTAGTTTGCACTTTGATTTTCATTGAGTATAAAAAGAATCCGCTATAAGCGGATTTTTCTAGAAAGGACTAGTTATGGATCAGCTAAAGATTAAAGATTTAGAAATTTTTGCCTATCATGGTCTCTTTCCTAGTGAGAAGGAATTGGGGCAGAAGTTTGTTATTTCCGCAAGCTTATCCTATGATATGACCAAGGCGGCTACAGAATTGGATTTAACAGCCTCTGTCCATTACGGAGAATTGTGTCAGCAGTGGACGACTTGGTTTCAGGAAACCACTGAGGACTTGATTGAAACGGCAGCCTACAAACTAGTTGAACGTACTTTTGAGACCTATCCTCTTGTCCAAGAGATTGAGTTGGAACTAAAAAAACCTTGGGCTCCAGTGCATTTACCGTTAGATACCTGCTCGGTGACCATTCACCGTCGTAAGCAGCGGGCCTTTATCGCTCTAGGAAGTAATATGGGCGATAAGGAAGCCAACTTGGAACAAGCCATTGACAAACTGCGGACTCGAGGTATCTATATTCTCAAAGAGTCCAGTGTCTTAGCGACGGAGCCTTGGGGTGGTGTGGAACAAGATAGCTTTGCCAATCAGGTGATTGAAGTAGAAACCTGGCTTCCAGCACCAGTCTTGTTAGAAACATTGTTAGCAATTGAGTCCGAGATGGGACGGGTTCGAGAGGTGCATTGGGGACCGCGTTTGATTGATTTGGACCTGCTTTTTGTGGAGGATCAGGTCATTTATACAGACGACCTCATCTTGCCTCATCCTTATATAGCAGAGCGCCTCTTTGTCCTTGAACCGTTAGCGGAAATAGCTCCCCATTTTATCCATCCAATCTTAAAACAACCAATTCGATACTTGGTTGACCAGTTGGAGCAAGGAAATGCCTAAGCTTTCTGAGACCTATAGCAAGTGGAAGAGTATCGGGGAGGGACTACTTGCTATTGTTTTAGGGCTTCTCTTGATTCGTTTTGGACAGGTTATTCCGCGAATGGGGTACCAGTTGCTGATGGGCTACTTTTCTTTGTCAGCAGTTTGGCACTTGTTGACTCGCTGGTTTCAGGATAAAAAACGTCGGGAAAATATCTTTGTAACCTTGGCCAAGCTGGTGGTTGCGGCTCTGGTGTTTGACTCTATCATCTTGCAAGTCCTTGCCCTCTATCTCCTGGTTTTTATCATTGCTAGCTACCAGCTGTTTACGGGCATCATTAGTCTTGTGACCTGGTCTCTCTATCGAAAAAATGCCATTCATCCTCGGATTCATCATCTCTTCGATGCTGTATGGATGATAGGATTCGGGCTTTATAGCATCTCTCCTTTTCACGATGCAGCGAATTTTGAATTGCTCTTGCTTGGGTTTTACTTGCTCATGCTAGGAGCCAGTAGCCTCCGGGACGGTTTCTTTTTTGAAAGGATAGAAAACAATCCCAAGCTAAAACGACGAATGCGAATGACTTTGCCGATCTTTGTGACGGCTTTGATCCCTATCAGCACCTTGCGCAAATTGAATGAGTGGCTGTCAAATCATGAAAGTCAAGAAGGGGAAGTTCATTCAGAAAGAAAAAACGATCAGGTAGTTGATCTGGAAATTTTTATCCATACCTCAGAAACCTCCTTCTTCCTCGCTATGGGACATGTGGATATTTGTTACCAAGGGAAGGTTATTTCCTATGGCTCGTATGATCCCCACTCGGAGCGTTTGTTCGGCATGGTTGGAGATGGTGTTTTGTTTAAGGCCAATCGGGAAAAATACATCGAGCTCTGTAAGAGGGAAAGTCAGAAGACCTTGTTTGCTTATGGTCTGAGTTTGACGGACCAACAGAAAGCAGCCATCCAAGCTCGTCTAGAAGAGATAGAAGACCTGTTAATTCCTTGGGAACCAAGTTCACAGTTGATGAAAAGAAGAGAGGGCGAGGTAAAGCATACCTACTCCTACCAACTGAAACAGGAAGCAGATGCGATCCTCTATAAATTCAGTTCATCCGAGTTTAAGACCTACTTTGTTCTCAGTACCAATTGTGTTTTGCTGGCAGACTCTATCGTAGGAAAAGCTGGGACAGATATATTGAGTCCCCAAGGTTTCATTGTGCCAGGGACTTATCAGGATTACCTTGACTTAGAATATACAAAACCCAATGGTCTAGTTGTCAGTCGCTCCATTTATTAGAAAAAGAAAACTCTAGTTCCTCAGCAGTTTGCGCGGAGAAGCTAGAGTTTTTTAAAATAGGTCATTTTCTTCTGGAAGGAGGATGGTTTCTCTGCCGTCCAGGTCTAAAATAAGGACCCTAGGAGGGTAAAGCGGATCGAAAGGATGATTGAAATCAAAATCGATGCTAGTCGGAAGGTGCTGGCTAGAAAAATGGAAGGTGATGGTCCCCTTATTGTTGAGCAGTTGAAACTCAAGCTCTTCTTCTAATTCAAAGACATTTTTCAGGAAATGATCAATAATATACCATAAAGAGTCAATGACATCGTCAGGCAGGCTGGTCACGACACCAAAACTAGCGGAACGTCTCTGTGTATTTGTAAAAGCCATGTTTTCATCCCCCTTTTATTTTCCTTATCATACAGCAAAATGTCTTAAAAATCAAGAAATCGTAATTGCTTTTTCAAAATGGGAATAAACTGTGAAATTTTTTCAAAGTTTCTCTAAAAAATACTTGAAAGTGTTTACAATAAGTGATAAAATGGAGTAAGTAGATGCGTGAAAGCGAAATTTTCATTATAGAAAGGAAACGGAATGAACACAGATGATACAGTAACGATTTATGACGTTGCTCGTGAAGCAGGAGTTTCAATGGCAACAGTTAGCCGTGTCGTTAATGGCAACAAGAATGTTAAAGAGAACACTCGAAAAAAAGTCCTAGAAGTGATTGATCGCTTGGACTATCGTCCAAATGCGGTAGCACGTGGTTTGGCTAGCAAGAAAACAACGACAGTCGGAGTTGTGATTCCGAACATTACCAATGGTTATTTCTCAACACTTGCTAAGGGGATTGACGACATTGCTGAAATGTACAAGTATAACATTGTCCTAGCAAATAGTGATGAGGATGATGAAAAGGAAGTTTCAGTGGTTAACACTCTCTTTTCAAAACAAGTTGATGGGATTATCTTTATGGGCTATCACTTGACTGAAAAGATTCGTTCAGAGTTTTCTCGTTCACGGACACCGGTTGTTCTTGCTGGTACTGTGGATGTAGAACACCAACTTCCAAGTGTGAATATCGACTACAAACAAGCAACGATTGATGCCGTGAGCTACCTTCTCAAAGAAAACGAGAAAATTGCTTTTGTGAGTGGACCACTCGTCGATGATATCAATGGCAAGGTTCGTTTGATTGGTTACAAGGAAGCCTTGAAAAAAGCTGGACATTCTTATAGCGAGGGCTTGGTCTTCGAATCAAAATACAGCTATGACGATGGCTATGCCTTGGCAGAACGCTTGATTTCATCACAAGCTACAGCCGCAGTTGTAACAGGTGATGAATTGGCAGCAGGTGTCCTAAATGGTTTGGCTGACCACGGTGTGTCTGTGCCAGAAGAGTTTGAAATCATTACGACAGATGACTCTCAGATTGCACGATTCACTCGTCCAAACTTGACGACTATTGCCCAACCTCTTTATGACTTAGGTGCTATCAGCATGCGTATGTTGACTAAGATTATGCATAAGGAAGAGCTAGAAGAACGTGAAGTTCTCCTACCTCATGGTTTGACAGAACGTCGCTCTACGCGAAAACGTAAATAGAAAAAATCAGGGAATCGTGAAGATTTCCTGATTTTGTATTCTAGAGAAGAGGATTAGCCTTCCATATAGTCTTTCAAAGCCTGTCCTTTTAGTCTAGCATTAAGGGCGATTAATAATTTGAGGCGCGCTTTTTGAGCGTTGAGTTCTTTGACAAAGAAAACACCAGCTCGTTGCAACTGCACTCCTCCACCTGGGTAGGCGTAGACAGGTTCAGCAATGCCATTAAAGCATCGTGAGACCAAGGCGACTGGAATCCCTTTTTGCAGGAGATTTTCCAGCTTTTGAGCTGTTTCTTTGGGAACATTGCCTGCTCCAAAGGCCTGAATGACTAAGCCATCCAGTTGTTCTAAGTCTAACATATCGATCAGCTCGTCTGTCATACCGGCATAGGCTGAGATGATGGGAACCAGACCTTGAATATGCTCAAGATCAAACCGGACACGAGGTTCAGCCGTTTTGAAGTAGAGGATTTCTTGCTTCATGATAAGACCAAGTGGTCCATGTGTTGGGGTTTGAAAGGTGCTGACGTTGGTCGTATGAGTTTTGGTAACATACTTGGCTGCGTGGATCTCGTCGTTCATGACGACCAAAACACCCTTGTCGGCTGCTTTATCATCGCTGGCAACTCGCAAAGCGCTCAGATAGTTATATACACCGTCGCTACCAAGTTCGTTTGAACTACGCATGGCCCCTGTTAGAACGATGGGGATGGGCGGAATTTTCATGGTATCAAGGAAGTAAGCTGTTTCTTCTAAGGTATCTGTACCATGTGTGATGACAACTCCATCGTAGTTATCAGCTTCCTCTTTAATCTTATGATAGAGTGCAAGCATATGCTTGGGTTTGATATGAGGGCTTGGCAGATTAAAAAAGTCTAGGGCATGAACCTCAATCCCTTCAAGCGGATTGGAAACATGGTTCATGGGATTGTCCTGGCTAGTTACAACGGCACCAGTGGCATCTGCTTGCATGGAAATAGTCCCACCTGTATGTAAAACAAGGATTTTCTTAGGCATGATTTAGTCACTCTTTCTGAAATGTGGTATAATCATTGTAACACAAAAGGGGAGAATGGGACAGGATGGAAGTCAAGGCTGTTTTTTTTGATATCGATGGAACGCTAGTCAACGATCGTAAGAGTGTTTTGAAATCCACTAAGGACGCGATTAAGATTGTCAAAGAGCAAGGAGTGCTTGTTGGAGTAGCGACAGGGCGAGGGCCGTTTTTTGTCAAGGAATTGATGGAAGACTTGGACCTAGACTTTGCGGTGACCTACAATGGCCAATACATTTTTAATAAAGAAAAGGTACTCTTTGCAAGCCCAATCGCTAAGTCAAGCCTGCGTCAACTGATTGCTTATGCTAAAAAGGAGCGTAAAGAAATCGCTCTTGGAACGGAGTATGCCGTTGTTGGTTCGAAAATTATGTCATTTGGTCTCGGATCCTTTTCCCAACTGGTTAGTTGTTTTATCCCGACAGTGCTGACAAGAACCGTTAGCCGCTCTTTTAATCGGATGGTCAGCAAGGCAGTTCCTCAAAAGGAAGACGACCTGCTTAACTTGATTAATCAACCCATTTATCAAGTTTTGATGCTGATGACGCCAGAAGAATCTGAGAAGGCAGCAGCTGATTTTGAAGATTTGAAATTAACTCGAAGCAATCCTTTTGCAGCAGATATCATTAACCAAGGAAATTCCAAATTAGAAGGCATTCGCCGAGTCGGGAAAGAATATGGCTTTGATCTCAACCAAGTCATGGCCTTTGGTGATTCAGACAACGATCTGGAAATGTTGGCAGGTGTTGGTATGTCGGTCGCTATGGGAAATGGCAGTAGCAGTGTCAAAGAAGTTGCCAAGCATATTACGGCAAGTAATCAACAAGATGGTATCCACAAGGCGCTCGAGCACTTTGGTGTTTTGGCTTCAGAAAAAGTGTTTGTCAGTCGAGACTATCACTTTAATAAGGTCAAAACCTTCCACCACATGATGGATGAACGAACTCAAGAAGAGCCACAGGCATGGGATGCTGAAGGTGCAACCCACCGCGCAGACTTTAAAATTGAAGAATTAGTAGAGTTTGTTCGCGCAGCAAGTTCTTCGGAGGAAGAATTCCAAGACTCCCTTGCAAGCATGCATGAGGCACTTGATAAAGCGGCAGAGAAAGTGGCGAAAAAGACACCTGCTAAGCAAAATTTGGTCGGTCAAGTGGATGCTTTGATTGACACACTGTATTTTACATACGGTAGTTTTGTTTTGATGGGAGTAGACCCAGAACGCATTTTTGATATTGTCCATGAAGCAAATATGGGGAAGGTTTTCCCTGATGGGAAAGCTCATTTTGACCCAGTTACACACAAGATTTTAAAACCAGATGACTGGGAAGAAAAATATGCTCCAGAACCTGCCATTCGACAGGAACTACAACGTCAGTTTAAAGCTTATGAGCGACATAAAGAAAGAAAAAAATAGAAACAAAAAGGAGCCCAAGGCTCCCTTTTTAAATGATTACAATGTTTTTTCACTTTCTCTCACGACCAGCAAATCGACTTTTGCATGGCGGAGAATGTACTCAGATGAAGAGCCAACCAAGAGGCGTTCAAAGGCATTGAGCCCTGTTGCACCAACGAGAATCAGGTCGACATTTTCTGCGTCTGGAATAGTACGGGCAAGGAGGGTTTTTGGATTTCCCATTTCGATGACGATGTGAATATCGGTCACACCAGCATCTCTTGCGCGCTTTTCGTACTCCTTCATCAGACTTTCAGCATCGACTTGGAGTTCTTCGTAAACTTCAGCATCAAAGGTAGACACGCTTTGAAGAGCGCGTGTGTCAATAACATGGGCAATGGTGAGCTTGGATTCGTTGCGTAGAGCAGTGTAAACACCTTTGACGAAAGCCAAGTCCGCTTCTTTAGAACCATCAATTGCGACCATAACATTTTGGTAACGTTGTGCCATAATGAAACCTCCTGAAATTTTCTTACTGTTATTGTAACCCTTTTCACTAAAGAAGTAAAGTAAAAATCATATTTAAATAAATATTATTGGAGATTCGATTTGGTGGAGATATGTTAAAATAAAAGAAAACGAGCTAGTAGAAAACACAGCGAGGGGATGAGAAAGTATGAAAGATTTTGTTCAAGCTTCTAAAAAAATAAGTTTTCTTTATCATGGAATTATCCTTGCGTCACTTGTAGGTGAAGTAGTGATGCTTTGGCAGCTGGAAAGAGTCATGCCCGTTCTCTATCCAGGTTTTGTTGGCTTTCTTCTCTTTCACCTAGTCTACCACATCATTTTATTTGTGATTGCAAAGAGAAGTGGTCGCTTGGACTACTTGGTCACGTGGGGGCTCTTTCTCATGTTTAATCTTTTGTATGACTCCTTTTTAGCGCTGATCTTTCTAGGTTTGTCTTTTGGTATGTGAGAAAATACTTCTGTATTCTAGTTGCTTAGACGGTGAGAACCTAGTCGTTGTGAGTTTTTTCTTTGCTTGCTCATTTCAGGAAACTTGTCGCAATCCCTTTCTAGTGGTATAATGTTACTATCTCTATGAATTGAGGAAACAAGATGAAAGAATATAACAAGTCTAGTAAGTTAGAGCACGTTGCCTATGATATCCGTGGCCCTGTTTTGGAAGAAGCTATGAGGATGCGAGCAAACGGAGAAAAGATTTTACGTCTGAACACAGGGAATCCAGCAGAATTTGGCTTTACAGCACCAGATGAGGTCATTCATGACTTGATTATGAATGCGCGTGATAGTGAGGGATATTCTGACTCCAAAGGGATTTTCTCAGCCCGCAAGGCCATCATGCAGTATTGTCAACTAAAGAAATTCCCCAATGTGGATATTGATGATATCTACCTTGGAAATGGTGTTAGTGAGCTGATTGTTATGTCCATGCAAGGGCTTTTGGATAATGGCGATGAGGTCTTGGTGCCTATGCCAGACTATCCTCTCTGGACAGCCGCGGTTAGCCTAGCTGGGGGAAATGCTGTTCACTATATCTGTGATGAAGCTGCAGAATGGTACCCTGATATTGACGATATCAAGTCAAAAATTACTTCCAATACCAAGGCAATCGTCCTTATCAATCCAAACAACCCAACTGGAGCCCTTTATCCTAAGGAACTCTTGTTGGAGATTATTGAGATTGCTCGTCAAAACGATTTGATCATCTTTGCGGACGAAATCTATGACCGCATGGTGATGGATGGGCATGTGCATACGCCTGTGGCGAGCTTGGCACCTGATGTTTTCTGTGTCAGCATGAATGGTTTGTCAAAATCTCACCGTATCGCTGGTTTCCGTGTAGGATGGATGGTCTTGTCTGGTCCTAAGCACCATGTCAAGGGCTATATCGAAGGTCTCAATATGCTGTCCAATATGCGTCTTTGCTCTAACGTTTTGGCCCAGCAAGTCGTACAAACTTCACTAGGTGGGCACCAGTCAGTGGATGAATTGCTCCTTCCTGGTGGACGGATCTATGAGCAAAGAAACTTCATTTACAATGCTATTCAAGATATCCCAGGTTTGTCTGCGGTCAAGCCGAAGGCAGGTCTTTATATCTTCCCTAAAATTGACCGCAATATGTACCGCATCGATGATGATGAACAGTTCGTTCTTGATTTCTTGAAGCAGGAAAAGGTTCTCTTGGTTCATGGTCGTGGTTTTAACTGGAAGGAACCAGACCATTTCCGTATCGTTTACCTTCCTCGTGTGGACGAATTGGCGCAAATCCAAGAAAAGATGACACGTTTCTTGAGTCAGTATCGTAGATAAGGCTTTCATAGGGAAAAGCAGGAAACATTTACTTAGAGCTATTGACAAATAGGTAAGAATCAGATAGAATAGTAAAGTATGTTTAGTAACTGATCACTTTATAGCCGGCTAAACGAATACAAAATCTATGAGGAGGTATTCATCGTGAAACGTACTTATCAACCAAGTAAACTTCGTCGTGCGCGCAAACACGGATTCCGTAACCGTATGTCAACTAAAAACGGTCGTCGCGTATTGGCAGCTCGTCGTCGTAAAGGACGCAAAGTTTTGGCTGCTTAATCCAAACGAATTCAACAAAGAAGTCAGTAGGAACTCGAGTCTACTGGCTTTTCTTTTGATTTCAAAGAGTGCATTGTCCACGAAATCGGTCATTTCAGATGAAACTCATGGAGGGCTCATTTAAAGGTCACATACAAAAAACTCAAAACCAGATATAAGTTACTGATTTTGAGTTTTTGTTTATTCTTTTAAGTGATAAGAGTAACTAGCGACAACGACGTCTTCATGCCATCTGAGAGCGTATTTTAGTTTGAGGCTCATTTGATTGTGTAGGATATTTTGCCAAGGCTTGTTAGGGATAAACTGTGGTACAAGGACTGTAACGGTGTAGTTTTTTTGCTTAGCTTCTTGGGCGATTCGTTTGACATACTTAACGCTAGGGGTGATGATGTCGCGGTAGCTGGTATTGATATTCTTCAGAGTGATATTTGGGAAGTAATCGGCAAATTCCTGGAGGATTTCTTGGTCTTTTTCTGCCGTTTCTTTAGTAGAAATGTGCATGGCCAACACTTCGTCACCGATACTTTGAGCGTAGTTAATGGCTCCGACACTTACTCGAGTAACATTTCCTACTAGGACAAGGACAAGGTTACCGTCATAAGTGCGCTTTTCAATTCCTTCGAAGAGTCGCAGTTGTTTTGCCACTTTTTGGTAATGGCTGTGAATGGACAAAAAGAGGAAAGTTAAAACTAGGATAATTGGGAAGAATGGCCAGATATCTCCCAGTCTGAAGAGAAGTAGAATGAGAACGATAGCATAACAAATGATGGCCCCAAGGATATTAGCAAAGGCAGGTTTTAAGAAGTTTGCTCCTTTTTCCTTTTTCCAATGGCGAATCATCCCAGTCTGAGAAAGGGCAAAGGGAACGAAGACCCCGATAGTATAAAGAGGAATCAAGCGTTCAGTATTCCCGTTAAAAATGAGAAGAAGGATCATAGCCCCAAAGGCCAGAGTTAAGATACCGTTGGAGTAGCCGAGACGATCCCCCTTTTCCATAAAGAGATGGGGCATGTACTTGTTTTTAGCCATATTGTAAGCCAGCATAGGGAAGGCTGAAAAGCCAGTATTTGCAGCTACAGCTAGAATTAAGGCTGTCGAGAACTGGAAGAGATAGTAGCTAGCATGACCAAAGAATGAATCACCAAGAATGCCCTTGGCCATTTGCGAGAGGATGGTTTCTCCATTTTGAGGAGTGATGCCCATCCAGTAGTTTAGGAAGGTAATGCCTGCAAAAAGGAATCCTAAAATGAGGGACATGATGGTCAAGGTCTGAGCAGCATTCTTTTCTTTCGGAGTTTTGAAAAATGGTACCGCATTTGAAATAGCCTCAACCCCTGTCAGAGAGGCAGAGCCACTGGTAAAGGCTCTTAATAGGAGAACGATGGAAAGGCTCGGAACGGTTTGCCCAATGGTTGAAGTCGCCTGATAGTTTAGGGAACCTGTAAATAGTTGAAAGAACCCATAAAGCAAGAGAAAGACGGTACTGAAGATAAAGAGGTAGACGGGAATCATCAGAGAGCTGGCAGATTCTTTCAATCCTCTTAAATTCAAGAGCATGAGCAGGCAGACTAGGAAAATAGAGATATGAAGATTATAGGGATGGAGGGCAGGGATGGCTGCTGTAATAGCATCAGCTCCAGACGCAACGGATACGGCTACTGTCAGCATATAGTCAACAAGGAGACTGCCTCCTGCAATCAAGCCCAGTTCAGGGGAAAGATTTTCCCGAGTGACCATATAAGCTCCTCCACCTTGAGGATAGGCATGAATGATCTGACGATAAGAAATGGTCAAACTAGCGAGCAGTAAGAGGACAAAAATACCAATAGGGAGGCTCCACCAAATAGCGAGAGGAGACAGACTGACTAATACGAGAATGACTTGTTCGGGCCCATAGGCAATAGAAGACAGGGCATCACTGGATAACATTGCAAGTGCCTGCATTTTTCCCAACAATCCCCCTTCGCCGTCTGTGAGAGACTTGAGTGGTCGACCGATAAAGGTATATTTTAATTTTCTAAACATTTTCTTTTCCTTTGCTGAAAATTTCAATAAGTGTTATTATACTGCTTTGAAAAAGAGCAGTCAAGGGAGAATGATTGGTATTAGAATATTTTTACAAGCCGAGGGATGCTATTTTTGGTATAATAGATGGAAGAAAATGAGGTTAGAAGAGATGATTTTTGATACGCACACACATTTAAATGTGGAAGAATTTGCAGGACGTGAGGAGGAAGAACTTGCCTTGGCAGCTGAGATGGGCGTGACTCGGATGAACATTGTTGGTTTTGACAAGCCGACCATTGAACGTGCCCTAGAGTTGGCAGATGAGTATGAGCAACTCTACGTAACTATTGGCTGGCATCCGACGGAAGCAGGGACATACACAGACGAGGTCGAAGCTTACTTGCTTGAAAAGCTAAAGCATCCCAAGGTTGTTGCTTTAGGTGAGATTGGTCTGGACTACCATTGGATGACAGCACCTAAGGAAGTGCAGGAACAGGTTTTTCGTCGTCAGATTCAGCTGTCTAAGGATTTGAACTTGCCCTTTGTGGTCCATACCCGTGATGCGCTAGAAGATACTTATGAGATTATCAAGAGCGAGGGCGTTGGTCCTCGTGGTGGAATTATGCACTCATTCTCAGGCTCTTTGGAGTGGGCTGAGAAGTTTGTCGAGCTTGGTATGACCATTTCCTTCTCAGGAGTGGTGACCTTTAAGAAAGCGACGGATATCCAAGAAGCTGCTAGAGAACTTCCTTTGGAAAAGATTTTGGTAGAAACGGATGCGCCCTACCTAGCTCCTGTTCCTAAACGTGGCCGTGAAAACAAAACAGCCTACACCCGCTATGTGGTGGACTTTATCGCCGACTTGCGTGGGATGACGACCGAGGAATTAGCAGTTATAACGACTGCAAATGCAGAGCGTATTTTTAAAATAAAGTATTAAGACAAGGAGATGGAATGTTAAATATTATTAAAGAATATAATAAAGATTTTACTACGGAAATGATAAAAGAATCATTTTTTGTAATTGATAATAATTGTTTGCTATTTCCACTGAAAGACTATGTTCTAGGAGAGAAAATAGTAGATTCATTCGATAAAATAAAAAAAGATGTATATATCCCATATGTAACACAAATTGAATATCTAGAAAATGAATTGAATATAATTAATGCAAGGAATGAAAAAGTAGAAAAGGCGAGGGAGATAATTAAAAATATTGAAAACTCGAATAAGTTGTTAGAGACAAGTATTAAAAATATTGTAAATAATAATCTTTTCAGTGATATAAATAAGTATAAAAAAGTTGACGACATGAAAACTATGTATAATCAAATTTCAAAATTTAAAGAGGATTACTTTGAAAGAATCGATAAATATACAGAAGAGTTGAAGGTTATAAATAATAAACTAATAGATGAAAAAAATAAGCTATTAAAAAAAGTTGATTGGAAAATATCAACTACGAGTGTCGATGAAATAAAGAGAGTAATTGAGAAATTCCTAGATGAGGTAAAGCTAGGATCAGACTACACTGATAATACTTTAAGTAGATATATAGAGAGGATAGATGCACGTTATAAGTTAAAAATATCTCCGGGATATGAAGATATTGTTGAGAAATCTAAAGAGACAATTTTTTTAGGTGGGAAATCAGTACCTAGATTTTATTCAGATGCTATTTTTTGGTTAGATGCGCTAGATTATATTAAGTGTAATCCAAATGTAGTTAAAGATAAGAAATATTTGATTGTTATTTCAAATGAAGGTAAACCAGATTGGGTTTTAGAGGGGAATAAAACAAAAATAAATTTGGATATGTATTCTGAATGTTGTCGAGAAACAGGTTTGATTGTTAAAAAAATAGATATTTGGACACTTTTAAAAGCAACTGGAGTAGCGGATGGAAGTTCAATTGAAACTTCTCGAAAAAATTATGATAATGAGAAATATGATTTTAGTTTATATGGACAAAATTATGTTGGAATAACACAGCAAGCTAAAATGATGGGAATTGTTTTTGAAAAAATTATTTCAAAAATTGATGGCTCGGATATCAGTATCCCGTGTGTCTTACCATTTGAAGATTCACTTAAAGAGATTAATACTACATTTGATAGATATATCATTGTAACAGATAAACTTGGAAAAGAATTTATAGTAGGAACATCTTTGAATTTTACTCAAAAACTTAGATATATTTTTGATTTGTTGGATGGAAGAGTTGAGAAAAGCGCTGGGCAATTAAGATTTATAGATAGTGAAGTCCAGAGTGATTGGGAAAAGATATGTTCTCAAAGAAAAAAATAAAATTGTCCCAAGTCATCGTGGTCGAAGGTCGCGATGATACGGCCAATCTCAAACGTTACTTTGATGTAGAGACCTATGAAACACGAGGTTCCGCAATAAATGACCAGGATATAGAACGCATTCAGCGCCTGCATGAATTGCATGGAGTCATTGTCTTTACAGATCCAGATTTTAATGGGGAACGGATTCGACGCATGATTATGACGGCCATTCCAACAGTGCAGCATGCCTTCCTCAAGCGAGATGAGGCTGTTCCCAAATCCAAGTCCAAGGGACGTTCTCTGGGAATCGAACACGCCAGCTATGAAGACCTAAAAACAGCGCTGGCTCAGGTGACAGAGCAATTTGAAAACAAGAACGAGTTTGACATCAGTCGTGGTGACTTGATTCGCCTAGGTTTCTTGGCGGGAGCAGACAGCCGTAGGCGCCGAGAGTATCTAGGCGAACAGCTTCGCATTGGCTATTCCAACGGCAAGCAACTCCTCAAGCGGTTGGAGTTGTTTGGAGTAACCTTGGCAGAAGTGGAAGAAGTGATGGCTAAGTATTCAGTCTAACGGAGTAAGGAATGAAAAAAGTAATTATTACGGGTGGCAATAGTGGTATTGGCTACCAGGCCGCTAAACAGTTAGCTGAAAAGGGCTGGTCGGTAACTCTCTTTTGTAGACGGGCAGAAGCTGCCGAGCAAGCTTGTGAGGAAATTCGTCAGCAGACAGGAAATCAACATGTAGATTATATCTTGGCTGATTTATCTGATATGAAGAGTGTCAGAAAAGCAGCGGAACAGTATATTCAAAAAGAAGACGTTCTAGACGTTCTGATTAACAATGCAGCTGACTTTGATTTGTCAGTCAAAAAGCCAATCCTGACTAGGGAGGGATTAGAAAAGCAATTTGCGACCAATGTGGTTGCTCCCTTTTTACTTTCTACCTTGTTGAAGGGCTTGTTGGAACAGTCAGAAAGTGGTCGGATTATTAATATTTCTTCTCAAGGGCTGATGCTTTATCCTTTCATGAAGCTTGATTTTGAAAATTTAGCTGGTCAAAAACATTATAGTCCTGCTAAGACCTATTATCAGAATAAACTGGCCTTGTTGATGCTGTCGCTTTATATGCGGAAACATTGGAAAGGTATCAAGGTTCAGGCAATCCGTGTGACCAATGTCAGAGTTGATATGCGCCGCTATGATCACCTCAGCGCTTTTATGAAAAATCTGTATAAAATTAAGTCGAGATTTTCGATTAGTCCTGAAGAAATGGCCAAAGTCTATACAGCCTTATCTACAGAAGATGGATATGACGGGTTTTTGTATGACGAGAAATGTAGGGAAGTAAAAGCAAATAGATCTGCTTACGAAGAAGCGGAGCAAGCAAAACTCTATTCCTTACTTGAACAACTGACCTTTTCAAGAGACAATCTATAAAGAATTAGAAAAATAAATTTTATGCTTACTTCAATAGTGGAAAGAAATTTAGATATCGAAATCTGTTTGGAGAGTTCTGAAAAGTGATAACAATAACCAGATAGCCCAAAAATACAAAGGGAATGTGTTACAATAGAGGTAATAGCATATGCTTCAACTATGCTCAATACCATGCCTGATAAAAAAAGATAATTGATAAAATCTGCACTTGGGTGAAATTAATGAGGAAAAGCAATGGGAATTTTTGATTTTTTTAAAAAGACAGAAGCACAGAAGACAACAGAAGAAATCAAAGGAGATGCTTGTCTAGGAGTTTTGGGTTTCTTCCCGATGAAAGAAAAGAGGGAATTACTGATTGCTGCGACTTTGGAAGGGAGTTTGACAGTTGGTGATCGTCTTCAGTTTTGCAATCCCGATCAAGGTATGGATGCTCTTGAAACTGTAGTTGTAAAAAAACTTACTTGCCAAAACAAAGATGTGGAATCTCTTAGAGATGAGGAGTTAGTTTATCTAGAGATCGATATGCTTCCCTCTCTAGCTAAGTTAAAAAAGGGAAGTGTGCTCTATAGTCCTGGTGTAGATGAAAAAAAGCGTTTATCTAGCTATGCTTATGCTCTCTATCGAACTTTTGTGACTATTCAAGAAGGTAAAGTAAGCGATGAGGACTATCAGAATCTTAGTCTTGATGATAGTATCGAAATTTTACAGGCTTTTTTATGGGATTGCCGTCAAAAACCAAAAAGTGAAGAGAGCAATCAAGAAAATACTCGTAAGTCAGAGCGTCTAGCAGAAATTGTCAAGGACAAGTTGCTAGAAGCAGATTTGATTTATGCTGTTTATTCAGAAAATACTGGGGAACCTTATCTTTTCTCAACTACATATGATAGAGGTGACGAAGGCTATCTCTGCACTGACCCAATGATTATGGTATTTACATCTCGTTGGTATCATCAGTATAAAGAAGCAATAGAAAAACAATTAAACTCAGAGATAAAACTGATTGAAAATACGGAAGATAAAAAAGGAATTGAGAATTTTCTTGGGACAGCTTTTTACTTGAATGGTGCTTTAGGAGCATTCTTTAATACCAAAGAAGTTAGTATAAGTTCTTCTATTTTAGTTCAAAAACCAGATTTTTCAGGCTTGCCAGAGATACAAGTTCCTGTTATGAATCCTGATATTATGAGATGGATGCTTTTGATGGGACAGATGGATAAACCGACTACAGAAGAGGAAGAATTAATTTATAGACTCTATTATAAGTTCTTTGCAATGGCAATGCCAAAAGCTAAATTCCTACTTCCTATAAATGCAACATCAGGATTTCCTGAGGCTAGTAAGGAAAGTGATTCTCATGTTTTAGAAGAATCTGCTACATTTAATCTTCCGACTAGAGAAGGGAAAAATGGGCGGAATTCAGTTTCAGTGTTCACTGATTGGAAACGTTTTCGAATGGTTTTTGATGAAAATTGGAGTGCTATGATTGAAAACGCTGGAGGCATGATTGAAATCTTTGACTATGCCATTAACCAGACTGAGTATTATAAAGCGGGTATTTACGTCAGTGACAAAGCGTTTAAAGAAATGCAGCAGTTCAGTGAGGAACTAGAAGGAAGAGATAAAGGATAATCAAGGGATGAAAATAATCGTTGATAGAGAGTCTATCTGTATGGGGGATGATGTTTTTTCTCATCAGATGGATCTTGATATCCCGGAGGATATGACAGTTGAGGAGCTTTGTAGTTTTCTTCAAAAGGATAGATATCTGCCTGGATTGGATACGGAATGGTTTCTTCGACATGGTGGGCAGATAATAACAAGCTATCATACAGAAACAAAAGAACTGACGAATCCCAATATCTATTTAAAAGACTTGATTCATCAGACTTCTAGAGGAAATGAATTTGTTTGGATATATCGCCGTTCCTATTAGAAAAGAGAATAAATGACTTTCTTAAAAGATAATGAATGAAAATTAGAACAATATGCATTGATTTTTTGACAACAAGAGGTGTTCTAAGCAGTTAGCCCTGTTTGGAGTGACTTTGAGGGAAGGTAAAACCTTCATAAAAATGGTGAAAGGAAACGATATGGCAAATAGAAGCTATATTTATTTAAAAAACGGAAAAGATGTACGTATTTTAACGGAGGGAGTTTACACTATTCCTTATTTTTGGCAATTGTTTTGGGATGAAAAAGATGTGCGAATGCCTAATATTCTATGGAAGAAATTTAATATCTTACTTCCTATTGAAAAATTCCAGAAAAAGGCCACCCAAAATCGCTCCTTTTTAGAACAGAACGCTCCTCAGACCTTGCAACTATATGATGATTTTGTTCGCTATATTCTTGCAAATGTCAAAGCAGGTGACATGCTAGGATTTGATGTTTTAGAAGTTGCTGATATGGATGGATTGACTATAGCTTCGCGTAAGCTTATAAAAAATATCCGAGCCATTCAGGCAAATCAACCCCAAGAATTGGATTTTTCTTTAACAGAAAAGAACGTAATTTGGTCTGCTATGGGATTTCCTGATTATTATGCCTCAAAATTATTGCCAGAAGATAATATTCTAGACTCGGTTGCATACCAAGATGAGTTGAAGAAAATGCAAGGCCCAAAAGATAATCAAGAACAAGACCAAGAAGATAATCAAGAACAAGACCAAGAAGAAAAACAAGCACAAGGTCAAGAAGAGAATCAAAAACAAGAGGAATATCAAGAAGACGAGCAAGCACCACGCAAAGAAGATGAGCAAGTGTTCGATGAGACTGGTGCCGAATCCAAAGATGACGAGTACCATATTCCTTTGAGATTTTGGATTCTCTTGGTGTTGGTAATTGTTTGGGTTTATAGATTGTTTTTAGCTAACAAATAGAAAAGAGAATAGATGAGAATTGCAGATTATAGCGTGACCAAGGCAGTGCTGGAGCGTCACGGTTTTACTTTTAAAAAGTCCTTCGGGCAAAATTTCCTGACGGATACCAATATTCTTCAAAAGATCGTGGATACGGCTGGAATTGATGATCAGGTTAATGTCATCGAAATCGGGCCAGGGATTGGTGCCTTGACGGAGTTTCTGGCTGAGCGCGCAGCTGAGGTCATGGCATTTGAGATTGACCACCGTTTGGTACCGATTTTGGCAGATACCCTGCGTGATTTTGACAATGTGACAGTAGTCAACGAGGACATTCTCAAAGTTGACTTGGCGCAACATATCCAGAATTTCAAAAATCCTGACCTGCCCATTAAGGTGGTAGCCAACTTACCTTACTATATCACAACGCCTATTCTCATGCACTTGATCGAGAGTGGCATTCCTTTTAGTGAGTTTGTGGTCATGATGCAAAAAGAAGTGGCGGATCGTATCTCCGCACAGCCAAATACTAAGGCTTATGGTAGTTTGTCTATTGCTGTGCAGTATTATATGACAGCCAAGGTTGCCTTCATCGTGCCTCGTACGGTCTTTGTGCCAGCCCCAAACGTGGACTCAGCCATTTTAAAAATGGTGCGCCGTCCAGAGCCTGCTGTAGCAGTGAAAGATGAGAACTTCTTCTTTAAGGTTTCCAAGGCTAGTTTCACTCATCGTCGTAAGACCTTGTGGAACAACTTAACAGGCTACTTTGGAAAAACTGATGAAGTCAAGGATAAGCTGACCAAGGCCTTGGACCAGGCAGGCTTATCTCCATCTGTGCGTGGTGAAGCTCTCAGCTTAGAAGAATTTGCTAGCCTAGCAGATGCGCTTAAAGGACAAGGGCTCTAAGATGCAAGGACAAATTATTAAAGCCTTGGCAGGCTTCTACTATGTAGAGAGTGATGGCCAAGTCTATCAGACGCGCGCGCGTGGGAATTTCCGTAAAAAAGGCCACACGCCCTACGTTGGGGACTGGGTAGATTTCTCTGCAGAGGAAAATTCCGAAGGTTATATCCTCAAAATTCACGAACGGAAAAATAGCCTGGTCCGTCCGCCTATTGTCAATATTGACCAAGCTGTGGTGATCATGTCCGTCAAGGAACCGGACTTCAACAGCAACTTGTTGGATCGTTTCTTGGTTCTTTTGGAACACAAGGGCATCCATCCCATCGTCTATATTTCCAAAATGGACTTGCTAGAAGATAGAGGAGAACTGGATTTTTACCAGCAGACTTATGGTGACATTGGCTATGACTTTGTGACCAGTAAGGAAGACCTTTTGCCCTTGTTAACAGGTAAGGTTACAGTCTTTATGGGCCAGACGGGAGTTGGAAAATCAACCCTCCTCAATAAAATCGCACCGGACCTCAATCTTGAAACAGGAGAAGTCTCAGACAGTCTTGGACGTGGTCGCCATACCACTCGAGCTGTTAGTTTTTACAACCTCAATGGGGGTAAAATTGCGGACACACCAGGCTTTTCATCACTGGATTATGAAGTGTCAACGGCTGAAGACCTCAATCAGGCCTTTCCAGAGATTGCCAGTGTTAGTCGAGACTGCAAGTTCCGTACTTGTACCCATACCCATGAGCCGTCTTGTGCGGTTAAGCCGGCTGTAGAAGAAGGCGCTATTGCAACCTTCCGATTTGACAACTACCTGCAATTCCTTAGTGAAATTGAAAATCGCAGAGAAACCTATAAAAAAGTCAGTAAAAAAATTCCAAAATAAGGAGAAACCTATGTCTCAATACAAGATTGCTCCGTCAATTCTGGCAGCAGATTATGCCAACTTTGAACGTGAAATCAAACGCCTAGAAGCAACTGGTGCAGAATATGCCCATATCGATATCATGGATGGGCACTTTGTACCGCAAATCAGTTTTGGTGCAGGTGTGGTTGAAGCTCTTCGCCCTCATAGCAAGATGGTCTTTGACTGCCACTTGATGGTATCAAATCCTGAGCATCATCTAGAAGATTTTGCGCGTGCAGGAGCGGATATCATCAGTATACATGTAGAAGCAACACCCCATATCCATGGAACTCTTCAAAAGATTCGTTCTCTAGGTGTCAAACCTTCTGTTGTCATTAACCCTGGTACGCCGGTTGAAGCTATCAAACACGTACTTCACCTAGTTGACCAAGTTTTGGTGATGACGGTTAACCCTGGCTTCGGCGGGCAAGCCTTTCTACCTGAAACCATGGATAAGGTTCGTGAGTTGGTTGCCCTTCGTGAGGAAAAAGGTTTGAGCTTTGAGATTGAAGTCGATGGCGGTATTGATGACCAGACCATTGCTCAAGCCAAAGAAGCTGGAGCGACCGTTTTTGTAGCAGGGTCCTATGTCTTCAAGGGAGATGTCAATGAACGAGTACAAACTCTCAGAAAACAATTGGACTAGGGTTGCCGTTTTTGCAGGCGGAGATCGCGGTCATTATCGGACGAATTTTGATAGCTTTGTTGGTGTGGATCGAGGCTCGCTCTGGGTCTTGGAAGAAGATCTGCCTCTGGCTCTAGCAGTTGGAGATTTTGATTCGGTAACCGCAGACGAACGTCAGGTGATTCAAAAACGTGCCCAGCATTTTGTTCAAGCTCAGCCAGAAAAAGATGATACGGATCTGGAATTGGCTCTCTTGACCATCTTTGAGCAAAATTCTCAGGCTCAGGTGACTATTTTTGGGGCTTTGGGTGGTCGTATTGACCATATGCTGGCTAATGTCTTTCTGCCTAGCAATCCCAAGTTGGCACCCTATATGCGTCAGATAGCGATTGAGGATGGGCAAAATGTGATTGCCTATTGTCCAGAAGGGACCAGTCAACTTGAGCCCCGTTCAGACTACGATTATCTAGCCTTTATGCCAGTTCGGGATAGCCAGCTGACCATTATCGGAGCCAAGTACGAATTGACAGAGGAAAATTTTTTCTTTAAAAAAGTGTACGCTTCTAACGAATATATAGATAGGGAAGTTTCGGTAACTTGCCCAGATGGCTATGTCGTCGTGCTGCATAGTAAGGACAGGAGGTAGGATGGAGACTGTATTACTACTATTATTAATTGCTAACCTAGCTGGACTCTTTCTGATTTGGCAAAGGCAGGATAAGCAAGACAAGTACCTAGCCAAGAGCTTGGAGGATCAGGCAGACAATCTTTCAGACCAACTGGATTATCGCTTTGAACAAGCTAGACAAGCCAGCCAGTTAGACCAAAAAGACTTGGAAGTGGCTGTCAGCGACCGCTTGCAAGAAGTGCGAATGGAGTTGCACCAAGGTCTGACGCAAGTCCGTCAAGAAATGACAGATAATCTTTTACAAACTAGAGACAAGACTGACCAACGTCTCCAAGCCCTGCAAGAATCAAATGAGCAACGTTTGGAGCAAATGCGCCAGACGGTCGAGGAAAAGCTAGAGAAGACCTTACAGACGCGCTTACAGGCTTCCTTCGAGACAGTTTCCAAGCAACTGGAGTCTGTCAATCGTGGTCTTGGAGAGATGCAGACAGTTGCCCGTGATGTTGGTGCACTTAATAAGGTTCTCTCTGGAACCAAGACGCGAGGGATTCTAGGAGAATTGCAACTAGGGCAAATCATCGAAGACATCATGACACCAGCCCAGTACGAACGAGAATACGCAACGGTTGAAAACTCTAGCGAGCGAGTGGAGTATGCCATCAAGTTACCTGGACAGGGTGACCAGGAATACGTCTATCTACCAATTGACTCCAAGTTTCCACTGGCAGATTATTACCGCCTAGAAGAAGCCTATGAAGCAGGCGATAAGGACGAAATCGAACGCTGTCGTAAGTCACTTTTAGCTAGCGTCAAGCGCTTTGCCAAGGATATCAAGAGCAAGTATCTGGCGCCGCCTCGAACGACCAATTTTGGAGTCTTGTTTGTTCCAACAGAAGGACTTTACTCAGAAATCGTCCGCAATCCTGTCTTCTTTGATGATTTGAGACGGGAGGAGCAGATTATTGTTGCTGGTCCAAGTACCCTATCAGCCCTGCTTAACTCTCTATCAGTTGGCTTCAAAACTCTCAATATCCAAAAGAGTGCCGACCATATCAGCAAGACTCTTGCCAGCGTCAAGACCGAGTTTGGCAAGTTCGGGGGAATTTTGGTTAAGGCACAAAAGCATCTCCAACATGCCTCTGGCAATATTGATGAATTATTAAACCGTCGTACCACAGCTATCGAGCGGACGCTCCGTCACATTGAATTATCAGAAGGTGAGCCTGCGCTTGATCTACTCCATTTCCAAGAAGATGAGGAAGAATATGAAGATTAGTCACATGAAAAAAGATGAGCTGTTTGAAGGTTTTTACCTGATTAAGTCAGCTGACCTAAGACAGACGCGTGCTGGGAAAAACTACCTAGCCTTTACCTTCCAAGATGATAGTGGCGAGATTGAAGGGAAGCTCTGGGATGCCCAACCTCATAACGTTGAGGCCTTTACCGCAGGGAAAGTAGTCCACATGCAGGGACGTCGAGAAGTTTATAACAACACTCCTCAAGTCAATCAAATTACTCTCCGCCTGCCTCAGCCTGGGGAACCCAATGATCCAGCTGATTTTAAGGTCAAGTCACCAGTCGATGTCAAGGAAATTCGTGACTACATGTCGCAAATGATTTTCAAGATTGAAAATCCTGTCTGGCAACGTATCGTTCGCAGTCTCTACACCAAATATGATAAGGAATTCTACTCCTATCCAGCTGCCAAGACCAATCACCATGCCTTTGAAACAGGTTTAGCCTATCATACAGCAACCATGGTGCGCTTGGCAGATGCCATTAGTGAGATTTATCCTCAGCTCAACAAGAGCCTCCTCTATGCGGGAATTATGTTGCATGACTTGGCCAAGGTTATTGAGTTGACGGGACCAGACCAGACGGAGTACACAGTGCGAGGCAATCTCATCGGCCATATAGCCCTCATCGATAGCGAAATTACCAAGACTGTCATGGAACTAGGCATCGATGATACTAGAGAAGAAGTGGTGCTACTGCGCCATGTCATCCTCAGTCACCATGGCTTACTGGAGTATGGAAGTCCAGTCCGTCCGCGCATTATGGAGGCAGAGATTATTCATATGATCGATAATCTCGATGCCAGCATGATGATGATGACAACAGCTCTTGCTTTGGTGGATAAAGGAGAAATGACCAATAAAATCTTCGCTATGGACAATCGTTCCTTCTATAAACCAGATTTAGATTAATGATTTAAGAAAAACGAGCATTTTTTACGCAATAATGTTCGTTTTTTTATGTGAATGTGGTATAATGGATAAAATATCAAAATTAAATGGAATGGTAAATAAAAATGAAATTAAGAAGAAGTGATCGGATGGTTGTCATTTCCAACTATTTGATTAATAATCCATACAAACTAACTAGTCTCAACACCTTTGCAGAAAAGTACGAATCTGCTAAATCATCGATTTCAGAGGATATCGTGATTATCAAGCGTGCCTTTGAAGAAATTGAAATCGGTCATATTCAGACTGTGACTGGAGCAGGTGGTGGCGTTATCTTTACACCATCAATCTCAAGCCATGAAGCCAAAGAAATGATCGCAGACTTGCGTAACAAACTTTCAGAAAGCGACCGTATCTTGCCAGGTGGCTACATTTACCTGTCTGATTTGCTTAGTACGCCTGCCATTTTGAAAAATATTGGGCGCATCATTGCCAAGAGCTTTATGGACCAAAAAATCGATGCCGTTATGACAGTAGCAACAAAAGGGGTGCCACTCGCAAATGCAGTTGCCAATGTCCTCAATGTTCCATTTGTCATTGTGCGTCGTGACTTGAAAATTACCGAAGGTTCAACGGTCAGCGTCAACTATGTTTCAGGTTCAAGTGGTGACCGTATTGAGAAAATGTTCCTTTCAAAACGCAGTCTCAAGGCAGGCAGTCGTGTCTTGATCGTGGATGACTTCTTGAAAGGTGGAGGAACTGTCAACGGGATGATTAGTCTCTTGCGTGAGTTTGACTCTGAACTAGCCGGTGTCGCAGTCTTTGCAGACAATGCCCAAGAAGAACGTGAAAAGCAGTTTGATTACAAGTCACTCTTGAAAGTAACCAATATTGATGTTAAGAACCAATCCATTGATGTCGAGATTGGAAATATCTTTGACGAAGACTAATAAGAGATAGAACTAAAGGTTGGAACGGTTGTCCCAGCCTTTCTTTGCAAACAGAATAGAAGGATGCTTATGAAAACACCATTTATCAGCCGTGAAGATTTAGAAACAATTGTTTCCGAGTTCCCGACTCCCTTTCACTTGTATGATGAGAAGGGGATTCGTGAAAAAGCAAGAGCCGTCAACAAGGCCTTTTCCTGGAACAAGGGCTTTAAAGAATACTTTGCAGTTAAAGCCACTCCAACACCAGCTATCTTGAAAATCCTCAAAGAGGAAGGTTGTGGTGTGGACTGTTCTAGTTATGTAGAGCTTTTGATGAGCCACAAACTGGATTTTCCTGGTTCTGATATCATGTTCTCTTCAAACAATACGCCAGACAAGGAGTACGCTTATGCGCGCGAATTGGGTGCAACCATTAATTTGGATGCCTTTGAAGATATTGAACATCTAGAGCGTGCAGCTGGCATTCCAGAAATCATCTCTTGTCGTTACAATCCTGGTGGCGTTTTTGAGCTGGGGACAGACATTATGGACAATCCTGGAGAAGCCAAGTTTGGGATGACCAAGGACCAGCTTTTTGAAGCCTTTGCCATCTTGAAGGAAAAAGGAGCCAAGACTTTTGGGATTCACTCTTTCCTAGCATCCAATACCGTCACCCATCTCTACTACCCAGAGTTGGCGCGTCAGCTTTTTGAATTAGCCGTTGAAATCAAGGAAAAGTTGGGCATTTCACTAGACTTTATCAATCTTTCCGGCGGTATTGGTGTCAACTATCGTCCAGACCAGGAGCCAAATGACATCGCTGTGATTGGTGAAGGGGTGCGTAAGGTGTATGAGGAAGTCCTTACACCTGCAGGTCTTGGTCAGGTCAAGATTTTTACTGAATTGGGTCGTTTTATGTTAGCCCCTCACGGAGCTCTCGTCACAAAAGTCACCCATAAGAAAAAAACTTACCGTACCTATCTGGGGGTGGATGCCTCGGCAGTCAACCTCATGCGCCCAGCCATGTATGGAGCCTACCACCATATCACCAATCTGACTCATCCAGATGAACCTGTTGAGGTGGTAGACGTGGTCGGTTCACTCTGTGAAAACAATGATAAATTTGCAGTGAATCGCGAACTACCTCATACAGAAATCGGTGATTTGCTGGTGATTCATGATACAGGTGCACATGGATTCTCCATGGGTTACCAGTACAATGCCAAACTACGCTCGGCAGAAATTCTCTATACCGAAGAAGGAAAAGCCCGTCAAATCCGCCGTGCAGAGCGCCCTGAGGACTATTTTGCAACCTTGTATGGTTTTGATTTTGAATCGGATCATTAAAAAAATTGAAAATGAAAGTGAAAAGCAGATTGCTTTCTAAAAAATAGACAAAAAAACCTTGTTTTTCACCTTACTCGTGATATAATAAAACTATAAAACGGTTTCAAGGAAGGTGACGATATGTCTGAAGAAACAATTGACTATGGACAAGTGACAGGAATGGTGCATTCGACAGAGAGTTTTGGGGCAGTAGATGGCCCTGGGATTCGGTTTATTGTCTTTTTGCAAGGTTGTCAGATGCGTTGCCAGTACTGCCATAACCCCGATACATGGGCTATGGAGACCAATAAATCACGAAGACGGACAGTAGACGATGTTTTGTCAGAAGCCCTTCGCTACCGTGGATTCTGGGGAGACAAAGGAGGAATCACTGTTAGTGGTGGAGAAGCCCTCTTACAGATTGATTTCTTGATTGCCCTCTTTACCAAGGCCAAGGAAAAAGGGATTCACTGTACCTTGGACACCTGTGCCCTTCCATTCCGTAACAAACCACGTTATCTCGAAAAGTTTAATAAACTCATGGCGGTGACAGATTTGGTTCTCTTGGATATCAAGGAGATCAACGACGAACAACACAGGATTGTTACCAGCCAAACCAATAAAAACATCTTGGCTTGTGCAAAATATCTATCAGATATTGGGAAGCCTGTGTGGATTCGCCATGTGCTGGTTCCAGGCTTGACAGATAGAGATGAGGATTTGATTGAACTCGGTAAATTCGTCAAAACCCTCAAAAACGTTGACAAGTTTGAAATCTTGCCTTATCACACGATGGGAGAATTCAAGTGGCGTGAACTAGGAATTCCTTATTCGCTCGAAGGAGTCAAACCACCAACAGCAGACCGCGTTAAGAATGCTAAAAAACTTATGGATACAGAGAGCTATCAAGACTACATGAAACGTGTTCATGGATAAAAAAGAAGCCCGATGGAGATATCGGGCTTTTGTGATGCATAAAAAGCCTAGCCTTTCAGCTAAGCTTTTTCTTATTTTCTAGAATGTTGTTTACCAGCATTGCGTTTTTTATGTTTCTTATTAGTCATGATCGCAGTTGCTTGGTTTGGAGTGACATCTTTACGTCCGCCTCCAGTTGAAAATGAACTTGCTTTTGGTGGATTTTTGGCAAATTCTTCACGAACTTTTTTGCGAAGTTTTGGACGAACAACATAGTTAACGATGAACTGTTGGAGAATCATCATGAAACCACCGACAACCCAGTAAAGCGTCACACTGGCTGGTGCGAAGAAGGAGAAGACGACAATCATGAGTGGACTCACGTAAATCATTCTTTTTAGTTGATCTCTTTGCATCTCGTCTTCTACTCCATGAAGTGAAAGGAGTGATTGGAGATAGTAGAGGATACCAGCGAAAGCGACAAGGAGCAGACTTGGTGAACCAAGATCGATACCCAAGAAGGTAGAGCTAGCTACTCCATCAGTGTATTGGGCTGCAAAGTAGATAGCAGAGAAGAAAGGCATTTGAATGAGGATAGGGAAACATCCTACACCACCGAACATGCTGATGCCATGTTCTTTCTGAGCTGCAAAGAGAGCTTGTTGCGCTTCTAGTTTTTCTTCCTGAGTTGTTGCTTCTTTAAGACGTGTTTGATGTGGTTCAAGCACGTGTTTGAGGGCATTCATCTTTTCAGAGTGAAGCGTTGCCTTCCATGATTGGTAGATACCGAGTGGCAAGATAATCAAACGTACGATGATGGTAACGATAATGATAGCGACCCCGAAGCCTAGTCCTTTATCAGTAGCGAAGTACTTGATAGCCTCAGCCATAGGTGCTCCTATGGTATTCCAAATTAATCCTGTAGGTTGTCCTGTTGCTTTGTCTACTTGGACACAGCCTGTCAAGACGAGTAGCATAGCCACTCCCATAGCAGAGAGGGCAAAACGTTTAATAGATTTCAATGTTTTCATTCCTTCTTTAAAAATTATACCTTTCTATTCTACTGTTTTTTTGTAAAATATACAATAGTTCTAGAGACCTAATTTGCGACTTTGAAGTCCGAATAGGACGAAAAGTTGCTCATTTGTACATCTAGATAGGTAACTTTTGAAAAAGGTGTCGGACCTTTCCGGATTTCTTGGATAAATTTTGCCATAGTGGCAGAGGAGTCTGCCTGAGCAAGAATTTCCACGGTGCCATTGTCGTTATTCCAGACACGACCAGTGATGCCACCGATTTCAAGAGCTAAAGTAACAACACCCCAACGAAAACCAACACCCTGCACCCTGCCTTGGGCAATCATTCTAACCTTTTGCATACCAAACCCCTTTGATTGTGTTATAATATTTCTATGACTATTATAACCTCAAAAGCCAATTCTGTGGTAAAAAATGCCAAGAAATTACATCAAAAAAAATATCGAAAGTCTGCTTATTTGATTGAGGGCTGGCACTTGTTTGAAGAAGCTGTTCAAGCAGGGGTGACGATTGAGAAGATTTTTGCCCTAGAAAGTTACCGAGATCAGCTAGCTGCTTTTCCTCAAACTATCTGGGTTTCAGAGGAGATTTTGCTAGATTTGGCAGATACGCAAACTCCTCAAGGGATTGTTGCAGTGATTCAAAAAGAAGAAGTGGGACTGCCTAATCTCCATCAGGGCAAGTATCTATTTTTAGAGGATGTTCAAGATCCTGGTAATGTGGGCACCATGATTCGGACGGCGGATGCTGCAGGTTTTACAGGGGTTATTGTTTCAGACAAGTCAGCAGATATCTACAGTCTCAAGACCCTACGTTCCATGCAAGGAAGTCATTTTCACTTGCCCATTTATCGTCTGCCTGTTGCCACCTTTGTAGAAGAGGCAAAGAAGAGCGATTTGCCCATTCTGGCAACGACCTTATCGAGAGAGTCAAAGGATTATCGTGAGCTTTCTTCACTAGAGAACTTTGTTTTAGTCATGGGAAATGAAGGACAGGGGATTAGTTCTGTCATGGCTGAGAGTGCTGATCAGCTGGTTCATATTGGCATGAAAGGTCGAGCAGAAAGTCTCAACGTGGCAGTTGCAGCAGGTATATTGATGTTTTATTTCAGCTAATTTATAAAATCTTTGTTATAATCAAGACATATTTATAGAAAAAGGAGAATCAGAATGAATCAAACGATTATTCAAGAACGTTCAGGTCTCAATCAATTTTACGCTAAGGTTTATGCCTTTGTGGGACTTGGGATTGGTCTATCAGCTCTCGTGTCAGCTTTGATGTTGACAGTCTTTCAGTCCCAATTGGTCTACTTTTTAATGCATGGCCGTCTCTGGTTGATGATTGCAACTTTTGCAGAACTTGCTCTAGTCTTTGTTGCAAGTAGCATGGCTGCCAAAAATAGCCCAGCAGCTCTCCCAGTATTTTTAGTTTATTCTGTTTTAAATGGTTTTACGCTTAGTTTTGTCGTAGCATTCTATACACCTGGGACCGTCTTGTCAGCCTTTGTATCCAGTGCCCTTCTCTTCTTTGTCATGGCGGTAGTCGGAATTTTCACCAAGAAAGATTTGAGTGGAATGGGCCGAGCTTTGATGGCAGCGCTTGTTGGTCTCATCATTGCCATGGTTGTGAATCTATTTTTAGCCAATAGTTTCTTTGACTACATGATTAGTATTGCCATGGTCTTGGTTTTCTCAGGTTTGATTGCTTGGGACAACCAAAAGATTCGCTATGTTTATGAGCAGTCACGAGGACAAGTCGCGACAGGCTGGGTCATCTCGATGGCGCTCAGCATCTATCTAGACTTTATCAACCTCTTCCTTAGCATTTTACGAATCTTTGGTCGAAACGATTAATGAATGTCAGAGTCAGTGTTCAAAAGAGCACTGACTTTTTCTTATTTACTCTTTTCTTTTCTTGGAAATAGGTGTATAATGCTTTTAACTAATTTTTGAGGAGCTGTTTATGAAGAAAAGTTTTATTCATCAACAAGAAGAAATTTCCTTTGTCAAAAACACTTTTACCCAGTATTTGAAAGATAAGTTAGAAGTTGTTGAAGTTCAAGGTCCTATCTTGAGCAAGGTCGGGGATGGGATGCAGGACAACCTGTCAGGTGTCGAAAATCCAGTATCTGTCAAGGTTTTGCAGATTCCAGATGAAACCTATGAAGTCGTTCACTCACTTGCCAAATGGAAACGCCACACCTTGGCTCGTTTTGGTTTCGGTGAAGGTGAGGGTCTGTTTGTTCACATGAAGGCCCTTCGTCCAGACGAAGATTCGCTTGATGCGACTCACTCAGTTTATGTGGACCAGTGGGACTGGGAGAAGGTTATCCCAAATGGTCAACGCAATATCGCCTATCTCAAAGAAACCGTTGAGAAGATTTACAAGGCTATTCGTCTAACAGAGCTAGCCGTAGAAGCCCGCTACGATATCGAATCCATCTTGCCAAAACAAATCACCTTTATCCATACAGAAGAGTTGGTAGAACGCTATCCAGACCTAACACCGAAAGAGCGTGAAAATGCGATCTGTAAAGAGTTTGGTGCAGTCTTCTTGATTGGTATCGGTGGCGAGTTGCCTGACGGGAAACCTCATGACGGCCGCGCACCTGACTATGATGACTGGACAACAGAGTCTGAAAATGGCTACAAAGGGTTAAACGGCGATATTCTCGTTTGGAACGAATCTCTTGGTTGTGCCTTTGAACTTTCATCAATGGGGATTCGGGTAGATGAGGATACCCTTCGTCGCCAAGTGGCTCTTACAGGAGACGAAGATCGTCTTGAGCTGGAATGGCATAAAGCCTTGCTTAACGGTCTTTTCCCACTGACAATTGGTGGAGGTATCGGACAGTCTCGTATGGCCATGTTCCTTCTTCGTAAGAAACACATTGGAGAGGTTCAGACCAGTGTCTGGCCTCAAGAAGTTCGCGATACGTACGAAAATATTTTGTAGAGAATCGAACCGCAAGGTTCGGTTTTCTTTCTCTTTTTGCCTATAATTTGGTATAATAAACGGTATGAAAATCGTATCAGGAATCTATGGGGGGCGTCCCCTCAAGACGCTAGAAGGCAAGACGACGAGGCCGACATCAGATAAGGTGCGTGGAGCTATCTTTAACATGATAGGTCCCTATTTTGAGGGTGGTCGTGTTTTGGATCTCTATGCTGGCAGTGGTGGTCTGTCTATTGAAGCTGTGTCAAGAGGGATGTCCCATGCTGTCTTAGTGGAACGGGATCGAAAGGCGCAAGCTATCATCGCTGAAAACATCCAAATGACCAAGGAAGTTTCCAAATTTCAGCTCTTAAAGATGGAGGCTGAACGGGCCTTGGAGCAAGTGAATGGTCCCTTTGACCTGGTCTTTTTAGACCCTCCCTATGCCAAGGAACAAATCGTTGCAGATATCGAAAAAATGGCAGAAAGAAACCTTTTCTCCGAAGAGATCATGGTTGTCTGCGAAACCGATAAGTCTGTAGAACTTCCAGAAGAAATCGCCTGCTTAGGCATCTGGAAGGAAAAAATATATGGGATTAGTAAGGTGACGGTCTATGTCAGATAAAATTGGATTATTTACAGGTTCATTTGATCCGATGACAAATGGACATTTGGATATCATTGAACGTGCCAGCAAACTCTTTGATAAGCTCTATGTCGGGGTGTTCTACAATCCCCACAAACAAGGTTTTCTCCCCGTTGAAAACCGCAAACGGGCAGTCAAAAAAGCGGTGGCGCATTTAGATAATGTAGAGGTGCTGGCTTCTCATGACCAGCTAGTCGTCGATGTTGCAAGAAGACTGGGGGCTAAAACCCTTGTCCGTGGCTTGCGAAATGCTACAGACTTGCAATATGAGGCTAGTTTTGACTACTACAATCATCAACTGGCTCCAGAAATCGAAACCATTTACTTATATAGTCGCCCAGAGCATCTTTATATTAGCTCTTCAGCCATGAGAGAACTTCTGAAGTTTGGTCAGGAGATTCAGCAATATGTCCCAAACAGTGTTGTGGAGGAATTAGAACATGAAGAAAAAAACTAGATGGCCCTTATATGTCATCCTAGCACTAGTATTGACTTTTTTGGCCTTTGTAGTACCTTTACCATACTACATAGAAGTTCCAGGTGGAGCGGAAGATATTCGTCGCGTTTTAAAAGTCAATGAAACAGAAGACACAGAAGCAGGAGCTTACCAGTTTGTAACAGTCGGCATTCGACATGCAACCCTATCGCATCTTGTCTATGCTTGGTTAACACCTTTCACAGATATTAGAAGTGCCAAGGAGACTACGGGTGGCTCTACTGATGCAGAGTTTATGCGGATCAATCAGTTTTACATGCAAACTTCTCAAAATATGGCCAAGTATCAAGGATTGAAGACGGCTGGTAAAGATATCGAACTCAAGTATCTTGGAGTCTATGTCTTGACCGTGACGGACAATTCAACTTTTAAGGGTATTCTGAACATTGCAGATACTGTGACGGCTGTTAATGACAAAACATTTGACAGTTCAAAAGACTTGGTCGACTATGTCAACTCTCAACAATTAGGGGACACGGTCAAGGTAACCTATGAAGAAGACGGAAAAGTCAAGTCTGCAGAAGGTAAAATTATCACTCTCGAAAACGGGAAAAACGGGATTGGGATTGGTTTGATTGACCGTACGGAAGTGACCAGTGACGTTCCAATTCGCTTTTCAACAGCTGGTATCGGCGGGCCAAGTGCCGGTCTCATGTTTAGCCTCGCTATTTACACCCAGATAGCAGATCCAGGACTTCGTAATGGCCGCATCGTTGCGGGAACGGGAACTATTGATCGTGATGGGAATGTTGGTGACATTGGTGGAATTGACAAAAAAGTAGTTGCAGCCTCTCGCCAGGGAGCCAACATCTTTTTTGCTCCTGATAATCCAGTCACTGAGGAAGCAAAAAAAGCAGATCCCAATGCGAAAAGCAACTATGAAACAGCCCTAGAAGCTGCTAAAACGATCAAAACAGAGATGAAAATCGTTCCTGTTAAGACCTTGCAGGATGCAATTGATTACCTTAAAAACAATCCCTAATTCGTAGAAAAATCGAAAACTAGCGCGCAAGCGGATAAGATGGTATAATAGTCAAATGGTTCAATTATTATTCACTCTAAGTAGTCATATACTCTTTATTTATTTGAGTTTTTACCTTTTGAAGGATCTTGTGAGATGGGAAAAGGTTTTAAAAGTGACCGCTACTAACACAAAAAAAGTTCGTTTGTTGGTAGGCTTCTTTAGTATTGTGATGGGCTACATCTTGAGTTCATTCTTTATCAGTTTATACCAACTGTGGCAAGAAGCGCTTAGAGGACTATTATAAAATCAAAAGTAAAGGAAACAGCTATGGAAAAAATTGTGGTTCAAGGCGGGGATAATCGTCTGGTCGGGAGTGTGACGATCGAGGGAGCAAAGAATGCAGTCTTGCCCTTGTTGGCAGCGACTATTCTAGCAAGCAAGGGTAAGACAGTCTTGCAGAACGTCCCAATCTTGTCAGATGTTTTCACCATGAATCAAGTGGTTCGAGGTCTGAATGCCAAGGTGGACTTTGATGAGGAAGCTCATGTTGTCGAGGTCGATGCAACTGGTGATATCACGGAGGAAGCTCCATACAAGTATGTCAGCAAGATGCGTGCATCCATCGTTGTCTTGGGACCAATCCTTGCTCGTGTAGGCCATGCCAAAGTTTCTATGCCAGGGGGATGTACCATCGGGAGTCGTCCCATTGACCTTCACCTCAAAGGTTTAGAAGCTATGGGGGCAAAGATTACCCAGACAGCTGGTTACATCGAAGCCAAGGCCGAACGCCTGCATGGCGCTCATATCTACATGGACTTCCCTAGTGTCGGCGCAACACAAAATCTGATGATGGCAGCGACTCTAGCTGATGGTGTCACAGTGATTGAAAATGCTGCGCGTGAGCCAGAAATTGTTGATCTTGCTATCCTTCTTAATGAAATGGGAGCCAAGGTCAAGGGAGCTGGTACAGAAACCATCACAGTGACTGGTGTCGAGGAACTCCATGGAACAACTCATAATGTGGTACAGGACCGTATCGAAGCTGGAACCTTTATGGTGGCTGCAGCTATGACTGGTGGAGATGTCCTCGTTCGTGATGCAGTCTGGGAACACAATCGCCCCTTGATTTCAAAACTACTTGAAATGGGCGTTGAAGTGACAGAGGAGTCAGAAGGTATCCGTGTTCGTTCTCAACTTGAAAATCTCAAGGCTGTTCATGTAAAAACCTTACCACATCCAGGATTCCCAACAGATATGCAGGCGCAATTTACAGCTCTGATGACAGTCGCAAAAGGGGAATCCACCATGGTGGAAACAGTGTTTGAGAATCGCTTCCAACACTTAGAGGAAATGCGCCGTATGGGCTTGCACTCAGAGATTATCCGTGACACAGCTCGTATTGTTGGGGGACAGGCTTTACAGGGGGCAGAAGTTCTATCAACGGACCTTCGTGCCAGTGCGGCCTTGATTCTGACAGGTCTGGTGGCGCAGGGAGAAACAGTTGTCGGTAAGTTAGTCCACCTTGATAGAGGTTACTACCGTTTCCATGAGAAATTGGCTCAGCTAGGAGCGAAGATTCAGCGAATCGAGGCAAATGATGAAGAAGAATAAAAACTTACGCTATGTACTCCGTCGTTTACTGTTGATTTTTATCGTGCTATTGCTAGGCTTTCTGGCTTTAGGAATCGGCTTGATGGTAGGCTATGGAATCCTAGGAAAGGGACAGGATCCATGGGCTATCTTGTCTCCAGCAAAGTGGCAGGAATTGATTAGCAAATTTACAGGAAATTAGACTGGGAGACCAGTCTTTTTCTAAAGAAATAAGGAGAAAAATGGACAAAAAAACAAGACAAGCTCTGATAGGGTTACTTATATTCTTACTCTTGGCTGCTGGAAGCTACTATATCAAGCAGATGCAGACAGCGCCAAACACCCCTAGAACCAAGGTTAGTCAGAAAAAACAAGCTTCAGAAGCTCCCAGTCAGGAGCTGGCAGAAAGTGTTTTAACTGAGTCAATCAAAAACCAAATTAAGGGGGGGCTCGAGTGGAATGGAGCAGGGGCCTTTGTTGTCAATGGCAATAAAACCAATCTAGATGCCAAGGTTTCAAGCAAACCCTATGCGGATAATAAAACAAAGATAGTGGGAAAAGAAACAGTCCCGACTGTTGCCAATGCCATCTTATCCAAAGCGACTCGGCAGTATAAGAATCGTGAAGAGACTGGAAATGGCTCAACCTCTTGGACGCCACCAGGATGGCATCAGGTCAAGAATCTCAAGGGAGCCTATACACATGCAGTTGATAGAGGACACCTGCTGGGTTATGCCTTGATAGGTGGTTTGGATGGTTTTGATGCCTCTACTAGCAATCCCAAGAACATTGCAGTCCAGACAGCTTGGGCAAACCAAGCGCAGGCTGAAGATTCGACAGGTCAGAACTACTATGAGAGTTTGGTCAGAAAAGCCTTGGACCAAAATAAGAGAGTCCGTTATCGGGTGACGCTCCACTATGCGACAAATGAGGACCTAGTTCCATCTGCTTCACAAATCGAAGCCAAGTCTTCAGATGGCGAATTGGAATTCAATGTCCTAATCCCCAATGTTCAAAAGGGAATCCAGCTTGATTACCGAACAGGGCAAGTAACAGTGACGGATTAGAAACAATAGATACAATAAAAAAACAGCTCCTTTGTCTTCTAGAGGCAGGGGAGTTGTTCTTTAAATGAAAAATAATGTGAATCCTGAGGGATTTTATGATATAATGGAACACAAGATACTATTTTAGGAGAAGGACTATGGAAGACCCGAGCAGTCAGAATTTGTTGCTACAGTTTGTATTGTTATTTATCTTGACCTTGTTAAATGCTTTTTTCTCAGCAACTGAAATGGCGATGGTGTCACTAAACCGTTCCCGAGTGGAGCAAAAGGCAGAAGAGGGAGACAAACGTTACATTCGTTTGTTAAAGGTACTTGAAAATCCTAACCACTTTTTATCAACCATTCAAGTCGGTATCACCTTGATCACGATCTTGTCAGGGGCAAAATTGGCAGATACACTTGGACAAGTAATTGCCTCTTGGATGGGGAATGGAGAAACAACTTATGCCATTGCAAGTTTCCTCTCTTTGGCATTCTTGACCTACATCTCTATTGTTTTTGGTGAACTCTATCCTAAACGGATTGCCCTTAATCTAAAAGATGCCTTAGCCATTCGCTCTGTTCCGATTATCATTGGACTTGGGAAGATTGTCAGTCCCTTTGTCTGGTTGTTATCTGCTTCAACTAATCTCTTGAGTCGTTTAACGCCAATGACCTTTGATGATGCGGATGAAAAAATGACTCGAGATGAAATTGAGTACATGTTGACCAAAAGTGAGGAAACTTTGGATGCAGACGAAATCGAGATGTTACAAGGGATCTTCTCTCTAGATGAGCTGATGGCGAGAGAAGTCATGGTTCCTCGGACAGATGCCTTTATGGTGGATATTCAGGATGATAGTCAAGCCATTATCCAAAGTATTTTAAAACAAAACTTTTCCCGTATCCCAGTTTATGATGGGGATAAGGACAATGTGATTGGTTTGATTCATACCAAGCGTTTGCTAAACGCTGCCTATGCAGATGGTTTTGAAAATATTGTCTGGAAGAAGATCTTACAAGATCCACTCTTTGTTCCTGAAACTATTTTTGTGGATGACTTGTTAAAAGAATTGCGAAATACCCAAAGACAAATGGCCATTTTGCTCGATGAATATGGTGGTATGGCTGGTTTGGTAACTCTGGAAGATCTTTTAGAAGAGATTGTCGGTGAGATTGATGACGAGACCGATAGGGCAGAAATCGAAGTCCATCAAATCGGTGAGGACACCTATATTGTACAGGGAACCATGAATCTTAACGACTTCAATAACTACTTTGGTGTCGAACTAGAAAGCGATGATGTGGATACCATCGCCGGTTATTATTTGACGGGTGTTGGTACGATTCCAACAACTGAGAAAATCAGTTACCAACTGGTCAGTCAAAACAAGCAAATCGTCCTGACCAACGATAAGGTGAAAAATGGACGTGTTACCAAGGTAAAAGTTCAAATCACAGAACTAGAACCTGAAGAAGAAACAGAATAAAGCAGTGACTCAAGTCACTGCTTTTTGTAAATCTAGATGGTAGGTTCAGTTATCCCCACTTATTAGGAATACTAAAAAAGCCCGGTTTTGCGAGCTTTTCATTTGGTTAATTCCTGTTAATTCAGGTACTGAAAGGCGGTAGACGGATTTGAACCGACGATCAAGCTTTTGCAGAGCCGTGCCTTACCACTTGGCTATACCGCCTCAACGTTTATTATTATACCTTGAAAATCATTTCCCGTCAATAGTTTCTTATTCTAAAATCCAATTTAGGAAAACAGATGGTGATTGAAGAAGTGAGAAAAAGCTTGTAAAAATCCCGTTCTAAAGAGGGTCGGACTAGAAAGTATTTCTTGCAGAAACAAACAAAGAATGCAAGAATTTTGACAAATAGAAGTTTTTTGAAGAAATGCGCCTAAATATTCTGAAAATTCGTTTACTTTTTAAAAGATATATGTTATAATTTCCAATAAGCCTAAATTTTTCAAAGAGGAGTTAACAATATGAAAAAAAGTAGAGTATTTGTCGCAGCAGGAATTGCCCTATTAGCAACTGGCGTTTTAGCTGCTTGTGGTTCTTCAAAATCATCTGATTCTACAGCGCCAAAAAATTATGGCTATATTTATTCAGCTGACCCAGAAACTTTGGATTACCTCATTTCAGGGAAACAAAGTACTAAGGTTGCCACTTCAAATGGTATCGATGGTCTTTTCACAAACGACAAGTATGGGAACCTAGTCCCTGCAGTTGCAGAAGACTGGTCAGTTTCAAAAGATGGTTTGACTTATACCTACAAGATTCGTAAGGGTGTCAAATGGATGACATCAGATGGCGAAGAGTATGCTGAAGTGACAGCTAAAGACTTTGTAAATGGCTTGAAACACGCAACTGATAACAAGTCTGAAGCACTTTATCTAGCAGAAGATTCAGTTAAAGGTCTAGCTGACTATAAAGCTGGAAACAATAAAGATTTTGCTTCAGTCGGTGTAAAAGCAGTTGATGATTATACCCTTGAATACACTTTGAACAAACCAGAACCATACTGGAACTCTAAGCTAGCCTACTCAATCTTCTGGCCATTGAACGAAGATTTTGAAAAATCAAAAGGGGCTGACTTTGCCAAAGCAACTGACCCTACATCATTGCTTTACAATGGTCCGTTCTTACTGAAAGGTTTGACTGCTAAATCTTCTATTGAATTCGCTAAGAATGAAAATTACTGGGACAAAGATAATGTTCACATTGATAAAGTAACCCTTGCTTTCTATGATGGATCAGACCAAGAGTCAATTGAACGTAACTTTACAAGTGGAGCCTATAGCTATGCTCGTCTCTTCCCAACAAGTTCAAACTACTCTAAGGTAGAAGAAACATACAAAGACAATATCTACTACACTCCATCAGGACCTGGTATTGCTGGTTTGGGTGTGAATATTGACCGTCAAGGTTACAAATACACTTCTAAAACAACTGATGAAGAGAAGACTTCTACCAAGAAAGCCCTTCTTAACAAGGACTTCCGTCAGGCTTTGAACTTCGCCTTTGAGCGTACTTCTTACTCAGCACAAATTAATGGTAAAGAAGGTGCTCCTCTTGCAGTTCGTAACCTCTTTGTGAAACCAGGTTTTGTCTCTGCAGGTGAAAAAACTTTCGGTGACTTGGTAACTGAAAAGATGGCTGCTTACGGTGATGAGTGGAAGAATGTTAACTTTGCGGATGGTCAAGATGGACTCTTCAACGCCGATAAAGCCAAAGCTGAATTTGCCAAAGCTAAAACAGCATTGGAAGCAGAAGGTGTGAAATTCCCTATCCACTTGGATATCCCAGTAGACCAAACATCTAAAAACTATATTGCACGTATTCAATCCTTCAAACAATCCGTTGAAACAGTACTTGGAGAAGAAAACGTAGTCATCGATATTCAACAAATTTCTAAAGATGAGTTGCACAATATCACATACTATGCCGCAAACGCTGCAGCAGAAGATTGGGATCTCTCAGGAGCAGTTGGATGGAGCCCAGACTATGAAGATCCATCAACTTACCTTGATATCTTGAAAACAACTAACAGCGAACAAACAAAAACTTACATGGGTTATGATGATCCAGCAAATGCAGCAGCTGCCCAAGTTGGTTTGAAGGAATACGATAAGTTAGTTGATGAAGCTGCAAAAGAAACCAATGACTTGAATGTGCGTTATGAAAAATATGCGGCTGCTCAAGCTTGGTTGACAGACAGCTCACTCTTCTTGCCAGCTATGTCATCAAGTGGTGCTGCACCATTCATTTCTCGTGTTGTGCCTTTCTCTGCATCATACAGTCAATCTGGAGATAAGGGCTCAGACGTATACTTTAAGTATATTCAGTTACAAGACAAGGTTGTAACAAAAGCTGATTATGAACAAGCTCGTGAAAAATGGCTCAAAGAGAAAAAAGAATCAAACGAAAAAGTTCAAAAAGAATTGGCTAATCACGTTAAATAAATAACTCTCAAGAGAACTTTCTCTCCATGAGGAGAAGGTTCTTTTGGGATTTTAAAAGGAAACGATATGAAGAAATATATTTTTATGCGTGTATTGCGTTCATTGTTGTCTATTTTCTTGGTGACAACCTTGACATACACAATTATTTATACGATGGTTCCTCGAAAATTGATTTTCAAGCAGGATACCAACTATAACAAGATTGCAACGACGCCGGACAAGCGGGATAATTATGAAAATACCGTTTATGAACGGATGGGCTATATCGAGTACTACGATACCAAAGAGTTGCAAGAAAGAGCGAGCACAATGGACTCATCTGTAACAGTGGATGCCAATGATACCAATAAGGCAATCTACGAAAAATACATCAACCAACTAGGAAATGGTTGGACACTTGGTGTGTTCTCAGAAAGTGGTCAATTCTATGCTACGCGTGAAATTCCGATTTTTGAACGTGTTTTCAAATTCTATGCGAACTTGATTGATATTGATCATCCAAACAAAATTCAAGACCCTGAAAATCCAAACTTGCAACGTTATCTTCGTTTTGAAAATGACCCTGCTATCGGTTGGTCATTGGTTGGTTCAGGTACAAAACACAAATACCTTTTGTATTTCAACAATCAATTCCCATTTGTACACCAAAACTTTGTGAACATTAACTTGGGAGATTCTTACCCAACTTATGCAAACACACCAGTGCTTCAAGTTATCACACAAGGTCAGGGACAAACTAAGACATCAGAAGTTCAATTCCCTACAGGTAAAAAGACTTCATCTGTAGATATTTACTCTCGTACTTACAAATCTCCAAGTCAAGCAGATGCGCGTGAAGTAGCCAACTATGGTAAAGACGATCCATATACAGCTACAGAAAGCAATTATCAATATCCTTCAATGATCGCAAGCTCAGCGGTTGCTGGTTTGATTGGTTTGATTATTTCGTATGCGATTGCGATTCCACTTGGATCTGCTATGGCTCGCCACAAGAATACTTGGATTGATAGCTTCTCGACAGGTGCTCTAACCTTCTTGCTTGCCCTTCCAACGATTGCCTTGGTTTATATCGTGCGCTTGATTGGATCATCTATCGGTCTGCCAGATTCATTTCCTATTTTGGGAGCAGGGGACTGGCGTTCATATGTCTTGCCAGCAGTCATTCTAGGTTTGCTGGGTGCACCAAGTACAGCTATCTGGATTCGTCGTTACATGATCGACTTGCAATCTCAGGACTTCGTTCGTTTTGCTCGTGCCAAAGGTTTGTCTGAAAAAGAAATTTCAAATAAACACATCTTTAAAAATGCCATGGTTCCACTGGTTTCAGGTATTCCTGGTGCCGTAATCGGAGTTATCGGTGGTGCAACATTGACAGAAACGGTCTTCGCTTTCCCAGGTATGGGTAAAATGTTGATTGACTCTGTTAAGGCATCAAACAACTCAATGGTAGTTGGTCTTGTCTTCATCTTCACATGTATTTCTATCTTCTCACTCTTTGTAGGAGACATCTGGATGACTATGCTTGACCCACGTATTAAATTGACAGAGAAAGGAGGCAAATAATGTCAACAATCGATAAAGAAAAATTTCAGTTCGTAAAACGTGACGATTTTGCCTCTGAAACAATTGATGCTCCTGCCTATTCATACTGGGGTTCTGTATTTAGACAATTTCTAAAGAAAAAATCAACAGTGATTATGTTGGGGATTTTGGTTGCCATTATCTTGATGAGCTTTATTTACCCAATGTTCTCAAACTTTGACTTCAACGATGTAAGTAAGGTCAATGACTTTTCTGCTCGTTTTATCAAACCCAATGCTGAACATTGGTTTGGTACAGATAGCAATGGTAAATCCTTGTTTGATGGGGTGTGGTTTGGTGCGCGTAACTCTATCCTCATCTCTGTAATTGCAACTTTTATCAACCTTGTGATCGGGGTTATTGTTGGTGGGATTTGGGGGATTTCAAAATCCGTTGACCGCGTCATGATGGAAGTTTATAACATTATTTCAAACATTCCATCTCTCTTGATTGTCATTGTCTTGACTTACTCAATTGGTGCTGGTTTCTGGAATCTGATTTTTGCCATGAGTGTGACAACTTGGATTGGGATTGCTTATATGATTCGTATCCAAATCATGCGTTACCGTGACTTGGAATACAACCTTGCTTCTCAAACACTTGGAACACCAACCTTTAAAATCATTGTTAAAAACATCATGCCACAATTGGTATCTGTTATTGTTTCTACAATGACCTTGATGTTGCCAAGCTTCATCTCTTATGAAGCCTTCCTTTCCTTCTTTGGATTGGGATTGCCTGTAACAGTGCCAAGTTTGGGACGTTTGATCTCAGATTACTCACAAAACGTTACGACCAACGCTTACTTATTCTGGATTCCGTTGACAACCTTGATCTTGGTATCCCTATCTCTTTTCGTTGTTGGTCAAAACCTAGCGGATGCTAGTGATCCACGTACACATAGATAGGAGTAGACATGATAAAAGGAAAAGATGTAATTTTGACTGCTCGTGATATTGTCGTGGAATTTGACGTTCGTGACAAAGTTCTGACGGCTATCCGAGGAGTTTCTTTGGACCTGATTGAAGGGGAAGTTCTTGCCCTGGTAGGTGAATCAGGTTCTGGTAAATCTGTATTAACAAAAACCTTTACAGGGATGTTAGAAGACAATGGACGTATTGCCCAAGGAAGCATCGACTATCGTGGACAAGACTTGACCGCTCTTACTTCTAACAAGGAATGGGAGAAGATTCGTGGTGCTAAAATTGCGACCATCTTCCAAGACCCTATGACAAGTTTGGACCCAATCAATACAATCGGTAGCCAAATCACTGAAGTTATCGTTAAACACCAAGGAAAAACAGCCAAGGAAGCCAAAGAGATGGCAATCGACTATATGAACAAGGTCGGAATTCCAGACGCTGAAAAACGTTTTGACGAGTATCCTTTCCAATATTCTGGAGGGATGCGCCAACGTATCGTTATTGCGATTGCCCTTGCCTGTCGTCCAGATATCTTGATCTGTGACGAGCCGACAACGGCCCTTGATGTAACCATTCAAGCGCAAATCATTGATTTGCTTAAAACTTTACAAAACGAGTACCACTTTACCATTATCTTTATCACCCATGACCTTGGTGTGGTAGCAAGTATTGCCGATAAGGTAGCGGTTATGTATGCTGGTGAAATTGTAGAATACGGAACTGTTGAGGAAGTCTTCTACGATCCACGTCATCCATATACTTGGAGTCTCTTGTCTAGCTTGCCACAGCTTGCTGATGATAAAGGGGAATTGTACTCTATCCCAGGAACACCACCGTCTCTTTATACTGAGTTGAAAGGTGATGCCTTTGCCCTTCGGTCAGATTATGCGATGCAAATTGATTTTGAAGAGAAGGCACCTAAGTTTTCAGTCACTGATACCCACTGGGCTAAGACTTGGTTGCTTCATGAGAATGCTCCTAAAGTTGAAAAACCTGGAGTCATTGCAGATTTGCATGACAAGATTCGTGATAAAATGGGCTTTGCTCATCTAGAAGACTAGGAGGAAGGAAATGTCTGAAAAATTAGTAGAAATTAAAGATTTAGAAATTTCCTTCGGTGAAGGAAGTAAGAAGTTTGTTGCGGTTAAAAACGCCAACTTCTTTATCAACAAGGGAGAAACCTTCTCTCTTGTTGGTGAGTCTGGAAGTGGGAAAACAACCATTGGTCGTGCTATTATTGGTCTAAATAATACTAGTAAAGGTGAGATCATCTTTGATGGTCATAAGATTAATGGGAAGAAATCTCATAAGGAATCATCAGATTTGATCCGTCGTATCCAGATGATTTTCCAGGACCCTGCAGCCAGCTTGAATGAGCGTGCGACAGTTGACTATATCATCTCTGAAGGTCTTTACAACTACCACTTGTTCAAAGATGAAGAAGATCGTAAAGAAAAAGTTCAAAAGATGATTCATGAAGTTGGACTTTTGAAAGAACACTTGACCCGTTATCCACACGAGTTTTCTGGTGGTCAACGCCAGCGTATAGGGATTGCCCGTGCTCTTGTGATGGAACCTGATTTCGTTATTGCGGATGAGCCAATTTCAGCCTTGGACGTATCAGTGCGTGCGCAAGTCTTGAACTTGCTCAAGAAGTTCCAAAAAGAGTTGGGCTTGACCTATCTCTTTATCGCGCATGACTTGTCAGTTGTTCGCTTTATCTCAGATCGTATCGCGGTTATCTATAAGGGAGTTATCGTCGAAGTGGCGGAGACAGAGGAGTTGTTTAACAATCCTGTCCACCCATACACTCAAGCGCTTCTATCTGCTGTACCGATTCCAGATCCAATCTTGGAACGCAAGAAGGTCTTGAAAGTTTACGATCCTGACCAACATGACTATGAGACAGACAAGCCGTCTATGGTGGAAATCCGTCCAGGTCACTATGTTTGGGCCAATCAAGCAGAACTTGCTCGCTACAAGAAAAATCTTAAAGAATAAACAAATTAGGAGAGGACCAAAAGGTCTTCTCATTTTTAATAGAAAAAATCCCCTTTTACTAGCTTGTAAAAGGGGGATTGTATTATAATTAACGTTTAGACCAAGTACGTTTCATAAAGAGTAGCAAAATTGGGTATATCTCTAAGCGACCCGCAATCATTGCAAAGGAGAGCAGGATTTTAGAGATGGGACTGAAGATGGCAAAACTCGAGGTTGTACCTAGAATAGGTCCGATATTGTTAAAACAGCTGAAGACCGCACTGATCACGACTAGAAAATCATTGCTATCAAGACTGACGATAAAGATGAGGGAGAGAATAATCATCATATAGATAGCAAAATATTTAAGAATCTTGTGCTGGGTATCCTTATCAATCACAGTTTTATTGACGTGTAGAGTCAAAACACGGTGAGGGGATAAGGTGGACAAAATCTGATTTTTTGCGATTTTAGAGAGGATAAGTCCTCTGATTATCTTAAGACCACCTGCAGTTGAGCCAGCTGATCCACCGATTCCCATGAGGAAGAGGAGGATAAATTGGGAGAAGAGGGGCCAGTTGGTAATATCTCCGTAACCAAAACCTGTTGTCGTGATGATATTGGAGACCTGGAAGAAGGCCATTTCAACACTTTTAGAGACCCCTTGGTAGAGGTGGAGCGTATTAAGAGTAATCAAGCCGGTAGAAACTAGGACAATGATGATATATGCTCGTAGTTCTTCATCACCAAAGAAAGCCTTAACTCGGCGGAGCATGAGGTAGTAGTAGAGATTGAAGTTAACCCCAAAAACCAGAACTCCGATACTAACGAGATAGGTGATGAGTGAGCTACCGTAGTGGGCAATTCCGTCGTTATAGACGGTAAAGCCCCCAGTTCCTGCTGTTCCCATAGCGATGACAAAACTATCATAGAGAGGCATACCTGCTAGGTAGTAGATAACCACAAAAAGGGAGAAGAGAGCCAGATAAAGCAGATAGAGAATCTGGGCAGTGTTTTTTAGCTTGGATACGACCTTGCCAAAGACGGGTCCAGGGACCTCAGCCTTCATCACCTCCAAGTGGCTATTCTTGGCATTGTCCATAATGGCAAGCGCAAAGACGAGTACCCCCATCCCTCCGATCAAGTGGGTGAAACTTCGCCAGAAGAGGAGGGAACGAGTGAGGACGGAAACATCGTTCAGAATAGTTGCTCCTGTAGTTGTAAATCCAGAACTGATTTCAAAGAAGGCATCGATAATGCTGGGGATTTGTCCTGAAAAGACAAAGGGGAGGCCACCAAAGAAAGACCATAGAATCCAACAGAGGGCAACAATTAAGACCCCTTCCTTGGCATAAATCCGTTGGTTTTTCGGTTTCCGTAAAACGCCTAGGCCACCGAGAAGGACTAAAATTCCAATCGTAGAAAAGAGAGCGATAAATACTTGACTGGATTCTTGGTAATAGATCGCTACACTAACAGGAACTAGGAGAAGAACAGCCTCAATCAAGAGAAGCTTTGAGAGGAGGTAACGAATCATACTTTTATTCATTTTTTACCTCTCAATCAAATCATAAATTTTGGTGATATTTGGCAATAAGGTCGTCACGAGTAACTTGTCTCCCACCTCAAGCATATCCTCTCCAGTAGGGAAGATTGTTTTTCCTTTTCGGATAATGGCTGCGATGAGAACCCCTTTTTTCAATTTCAACTGTGATAGAGGTTTGGCAGTCATTTTATTAGCTTCCTTGATATGGAATTGTAGGGTTTCAATTTGACCATTTGCAAGATGGTGCATAGCTTGAAGATCTGAATACTGAGCGTTTACTCGACCACGGATAAAGTGCATAATGGTATCCACTGCGATGATTTTTGGGGTGATGATACTTGAAAAATCAGGCGCATGGATAATCTCTAGAAGGCTTGTTCGGTTGACCTTGGTGATATTCTTATGGACGCCAACTCGGTCAAGAAACATTGAGGTGATGATATTTTCCTCATCAACCCCAGTTAAGGTTGCGACTGCATCATAGTGGGGAGCACTTTCTTCCAGCAAAATGTCTTTTGCAGTTCCATCTCCTTGGACAATATAGAGATTGGGGAACTTTTCACTGAAGAAACGAGCTCTTTCAGGATTAATTTCGATGACCTTGGTATCAATGCGACTGTCTTTTAAAATGCCGAGTAGATAATAAGCAATTTTTCCAGCTCCAACGATAAGCAAACTTTTCACTGCACGTGATTTGAAATAGTTATGGAAAAGCATCATATCCACACGATTTCCCGTAACAAAAATCCTATCCTTGTCCTGGATAGTGACATCACCACTTGGAATCATGAGTTGATGGTCTCTCTCCATGGCACAGACAATGATGTCGCCAAATTTTTTACGGAAGTCTGAGATTGGCATTTGACAGAGACCGCTAGAATTTTTGATAACAAACTCCATGAGGCTGACCCGACCTCCAGCAAATCGTTCGACAGAGAGGGCATTAGGGAAATCAATGATATTTGAGATCGCACGCGCTGCCAGGAGTTCTGGATTAACAATAAGTGAAAATCCAAGAATATTTTTCTCTTTAAAATAGGCATTAGAGTATTCAGGATTTCGCACTCGAACGATGGTTTCTTTAGCACCCATTTTTTTAGCGAGTACCGCTGAAATCATATTCACTTCATCGTATTCAGTTAGAGCGATAAAGATATCGCACTCTTGAACACCAGCTTGCTCCAAGATGGCAAAGTCAGCACCATTTCCAAGGAGGCCCATGATATCAAAGCGACTGACAATGTGATTGAGGACAGCCTCATCTTGTTCGATGAGGACAACATCATGGTTTTCCGCTACTAGTGAACGACAGAGGGCAAAACCGACTTTCCCTCCACCAACAAGGACAATTTTCATATAAAAAACCTACTTTTTCATGATGTAACTATCATACCTTTTTTTAGCAAAAAATGCACTTGCTAAGGCGATTTTTAGGGGAAGAAAGGCTTTTTTCAAGTTTTGAAGATACATTTGTTTAACTTCTATGTCAATGTCTCTGATTTGAAGTAATTTGGCTCTTTTACCATACCTTTTCAGAAAGGAATGACCAAACATGAAAATATCATCAAAAAAAGTAAAAAAATCAAGTCGTTTCTATTGACAATGATTCTGAAAGTGTTATACTAAGGAAGTAGTTTCGCTGATTTACTTCAAACCTGTTGTGAGGTAAGTTAACGATGCCTTAACCACGCTGTTTGCTGAGCTTGACTCCGGGCAGTGTGGCTATTTTTTTGCAATGATAAAAGGAAACCCGTAATGACAAATCACATTGTATTATTCGAGCCTCAGATTCCACAAAATACAGGTAACATTGCGCGTACTTGCGCTGCGACCAATTCTCCCCTCCACATCATTAAACCAATGGGCTTTCCCATTGACGACCGAAAGATGAAGCGGGCTGGTTTGGATTACTGGGATAAGCTTGAGATTTATTTTTATGACAGCTTGGAAGATTTCATGTCTCAGATGAAAGGACAAGTCTATTTGATTTCGAAATTTGCTGAGAAAGTGTATTCTGAGGTGGATTTATCGACTGACGAAGACCATTATTTTCTTTTCGGACGTGAAGACAAGGGCTTGCCTGAGGACTTTATGCGAGACCATCCTGAGAAGGCTCTCCGTATTCCTATGAACGATGAACACGTTCGCAGCCTCAATGTTTCGAATACCGTCTGTATGATTGTCTATGAGGCTCTCCGTCAGCAACATTTTGCTGGTCTTGAGCTTGTTCACACCTATGAAGTAGATAAATTGAAATAATCAAAATGCTTGCACTTGCAAGCGTTTTTTGTTATGATAAAGGGGTCTTCAGGGCAGGGTGAAATTCCCGACCGGCGGTAAATTTGACTAGCTATTTTAGCTTTCTCGTCGTTGTCTTGTCTCGATATACTTTAAGTATTATCTTCGACTACGACGCCTAGATAAATCTAAAATATCTTAGCCAAATAAGTCCGCGAGCGCAAGCTGATGTGGTGCGATTCCACAACCGACAGTATAGTCTGGATGGGAGAAGACGAGAGAATGGCTTTGTCTGTTCTGATGAGTTTATAGATGAATTGCAACCGCTTGCTCAACAGAGTGAGAGGGAACTTTTGGGATATAAAAAGTGAGAATAGATAGAGGGATCCTTTCCAACTTCTTCTGATTTTATAGAAAATTGGAGGAACCTGTTATGACAAACACACGTCGAATTTCGACCATTGCGATTTTATCAGCCATTTCATTTGTGCTGATGTACTTTGACTTTCCGCTCTTGCCAGCGGCAACCTTCCTCAAGATCGAGTTTAGTATCTTGCCAGTCCTTGTGGGCTTGGTGGTGATGGATTTGCCAGCTGCTCTAGGAATTCTCTTGATGCGATCACTCTTGAAGTTGCTTCTCAATAGCCAGGGAGTGAATACTTACATTGGCTTGCCAATGAATATTGTAGCCTTGGGAGTTTTTGTTATCGCTTTTGGTTTGATTTGGAAAAAGGAACGCAGCACCCTTCGTTTCCTACTAGCATCTCTAGCGGGAACTGTCGGCTTGACTGCGGCTATGTTGGTTCTCAACTATGTCTATGCTGTTCCTTTGTACGCGCAGTTTGCCAACTTTGATATTGGAAAAATTTTGGGACTTTCCAACTACCTAATGACTATGGTATTACCTTTTAACCTGATTGAGGGTATCATCTTTGCCGTTTCATTCTGGTTGTTATATGTCCTCTTGAAACCAACCTTAAAACATTATGAGAGATAAACAAACATTTTTAATGAAGGGCAGTTTTGCCCTTTTACTTTTCGTCCTTCTTGGCTACATGGTTAAGTTTTACCCCGAAATGCTGGTCGGTTTTGACCAACCGCTTCAGACAGCTATTCGTGGGAACTTGCCAGATTATTTGACAGTTCTGTTCCGTGCTCTTACGCATTTGATTGATATCCCAGTGATTATCACCTGGGTTGTCATCGCGGCCTTTGTCTTTTATCGTAGGCAGTGGAAGATAGAAAGCTACTTCATGGCGGGCAATCTAGCCTTAGCTAGTCTTTTAATCGTGACCTTTAAAAATATTTACCAGCGCCCACGACCAGCTATCTTACATTTAGTTGAGGAGAAGGGATTTTCCTTCCCAAGTGGCCATTCTCTGGCAGTGACGCTGATGGTAGGGACTTTGATTGTCATTCTCAGTCAACGGATTAAAGATCCAGTCTGGAGAAAAATCGTACAAATCGTGCTAGGTCTCTACCTAGTCAGTGTGCTGGTATCAAGGGTCTATCTGGGAGTTCACTATCCATCAGATGTCCTTGCCAGTCTCTGTGTGGGCTTGGGAGTCCTGTTTATTGAATTTCCCTTCTATGACAAGCTCCGCTTCCAATGGCGATTTAAAGGCAAGCAGAAGTGAGTATCAAATTCCTTTGAGGAGAAAGAAATGAGAGTCAATATAACAGATCTCCATCCGACTCAACTATACTTATCAGAAAAGAAGTTACAAGATATCCAGACGCTTTATCAGTCGGCAGAAATAATCAATATTGCTCCAATCAGTGTTCTTGCATTCGGAGACTGCTTGCTAATTACAGACGGGCATCACAGGGCTTATCAGGCTTTATTGGCAGGTAGGGATACGATTTCTGCTGAGTGGGATAGAGATGGTGGTGATGAACTGTATTATCTCTATGCGCAAGCTTGTGAGGAAAGAAAGATTTACTCTGTTCTGGATTTAAAAAATCATATCGTATCTCAAGATGAGTATGAAGCAAAATGGTATAACTGGTGTGATGGTTTTAATCAAGCAGCAACTCTTTTATTGAAAAGGAAAGCAGATGAAACAGGTCCTACAAATAGGTAATGCATTGTGTCTTGTTCCTTTTATATTGAAATTAGTCTAATCTAACTTGTTTTTTAACTAAAAATCTGATAAACTATGTAGTAATTGAATAGGAATCTGCAAGACTAGTAACTCAAGGGAAGTATATCAGGGAGGAGAGCCGTGACTGCAAGCTCTCTATATGAAAGCTGGGCGAATTCACTTGCGCATGGATTTAGAAATGAAGGTCTGACTTGTCAGATGAAAACGGATGGTACCGCGTGTCAACGCTCCGAGTGGAGTTTTTGGCATGTGGTTTTCTTTTTATCTGATAAGTGACTGATGGAGGAATTATGTCAACTATTGAAGAACAATTAAAAGCACTTCGCGAAGAAACGCTAGCTAGCTTGAAGCAGATTTCTGCTGAAAATGAAAAAGAGATGCAGGATTTGCGTGTCTCTGTCCTTGGTAAAAAAGGGTCGCTTACTGAAATACTCAAAGGGATGAAAGATGTTTCTGCTGAGATGCGTCCAATCATTGGGAAACACGTCAATGAAGCTCGTGATGTCTTGACAGCGGCCTTTGAAGAAACAGCTAAGCTTTTGGAAGAAAAGAAAGTCGCAGCTCAACTAGCTAGCGAGAGTATCGATGTGACGCTTCCAGGTCGCCCAGTTGCGACTGGTCACCGTCACGTTTTGACACAAACCAGTGAAGAAATCGAAGATATTTTCATTGGGATGGGTTACCAAGTTGTGGATGGTTTTGAAGTTGAAAAAGACTACTACAACTTTGAGCGTATGAACCTTCCAAAAGACCACCCAGCTCGCGATATGCAGGACACTTTCTATATCACAGAAGAAATCTTGCTCCGTACTCACACGTCTCCAGTTCAGGCGCGTGCTATGGATGCCCATGATTTTTCAAAAGGTCCTTTGAAGATGATCTCACCAGGACGTGTATTCCGTCGTGATACAGACGATGCAACCCACAGTCACCAGTTCCACCAAATCGAAGGTTTGGTTGTTGGGAAAAACATCTCAATGGCGGATCTTCAAGGAACCCTCCAGTTGATTGTACAGAAAATGTTTGGTGAAGAGCGTCAAATTCGTTTACGCCCATCTTATTTCCCGTTCACTGAGCCATCTGTTGAGGTGGATGTTTCATGCTTCAAGTGTGGAGGAGCCGGCTGTAACGTATGTAAGAAAACAGGTTGGATCGAGATTATGGGTGCCGGGATGGTTCACCCACGTGTCCTTGAGATGAGTGGTATCGATGCGACTGTTTACTCTGGCTTTGCCTTTGGTCTTGGACAAGAGCGTGTAGCTATGCTTCGTTACGGAATCAACGATATCCGTGGATTCTACCAAGGCGATGTCCGCTTCTCAGAACAGTTTAAATAATGAATCAAACATGAGGATATTTTATGATTTCGGAACAAAACTATAATAAACTTTTAGAGGAGTTTGGTGATATTTCTTCATTCGCTATTTATAAAGAATCTAAAAATAATGATATAGCAACTTCTGATGATATTTCCTTTGAGGAAGCTATAAGAAATAATCAAAAGGCTTTTATAAATCCTTCAAATATTATTCTTATGGTAAATCCCTCAGCTAAAAGAGAACATTCACCTGATAGTAATTTTTCTTCGTTTCATCATTCTAATATAAATGATCGTCATTTAAGATTTCTAACTATGAAATCAGAAACATTTTGGAGAAATCTGTATGGTTCATATGTAACTGATCTTTTTCCTAATGTTGTTGAATCTGATATGGATAATGTAATTCTCTCCATAAAAGATGACAATGAAAAGAATCTCCGAAAACAATCATATAAAAAATTAATTAAACAATTAGAAATATTGTCTCAAGATTCAAAAGAAGAAAAGTTAAATATTTATGTTTGTGGTGCTTTGGCAAAGAGTAAGCGAAAAGATTTTATTTTTTTTATAGAAGAGTTATTAGAAGAAGTTTTGGAAAACTCAGATTTTAAAATAGAACTAAATTTTTATGCTGTTTATCATCCTGGTTATCAAAATTTAAAAAAATTAATTGATGGTGGTTGTGAAAAAATAATTATCAATTCTATGAGCATTAAATGAAATATTTCTTGGCATAGGAGTTACATTTTATATATAAAAATGCAACTTTATAGAAAGGGTATGTTCATAGAGTTGTGGCTAAAAACTTTTATTATTTAGAGATGGTAAGGGATAAGAGCTTTTACTAAACCAAACAAAAGTTGGAAAACACAAAATGAAAGGATCTAAACGAGGGTCAAAGGAAATATAGGAATGTCATCTAGATTTCAGCATAGCCCTTGGTATCTTATATATGTTAGTTAGTTATAAATGGTTAAAAGAATTGGTGGACATTGATGTGCCATCACAAGAGTTGGCTGAAAAAATGTCAACCACAGGGATTGAGGTCGAAGGTGTGGAATCACCGGCTGCCGGTCTCTCAAAAATTGTCGTCGGTGAGGTCTTGTCTTGCGAAGATGTACCAGAAACTCACCTCCATGTTTGTCAGGTTAACGTTGGCGAAGAAGAAGCCCGTCAGATCGTTTGTGGTGCCCCAAATGTGCGTGCTGGTATCAAGGTCATGGTGGCACTTCCGGGAGCTCGTATTGCTGATAATTACAAGATTAAAAAAGGGAAAATCCGTGGTTTAGAGTCACTTGGAATGATCTGTTCCCTTGGTGAATTAGGTATTTCTGACTCAGTTGTGCCAAAGGAATTCGCAGATGGTATCCAAATCTTGCCTCAAGATGCTGTTCCTGGGGATGAAGTTTTCTCTTACCTAGACTTGGATGACGAAATCATCGAACTTTCTATCACGCCAAACCGTGCAGACGCTCTATCTATGCGTGGAGTAGCGCACGAAGTGGCAGCCATCTATGACAAGGCAGTTAGCTTTAAAGAATTCAGTTTAACAGAAACAAATGAAGCTGCAGCAGATGCCCTTTCTGTAGGCATTGACACAGATAAGGCGCCTTACTATGCAGCTCGTATCTTGGACAATGTTACTATCGCACCAAGTCCACAATGGTTGCAAAATCTTCTTATGAATGAAGGTATACGTCCTATCAACAACGTAGTGGATGTGACCAACTATATCTTACTCTACTTTGGCCAACCAATGCATGCCTTTGACTTGGATACCTTTGAAGGAAATGACATCCGTGTACGTGAAGCGCGTGCTGGTGAAAAGTTGGTGACCTTGGATGGTGAAGAACGTGAGTTGGAAACAAGTGACCTAGTCATCACTGTCGCAGACAAACCAGTAGCTCTTGCAGGTGTTATGGGTGGTCAAGCAACAGAAATCTCTGAAAATTCTAGTCGTGTTGTCCTTGAAGCTGCTGTTTTCAATGGCAAATCTATCCGTAAGACCAGCGGTCGCCTGAATCTTCGTTCAGAATCATCTTCCCGCTTTGAAAAGGGAATCAACGTGGCAACTGTTAACGAAGCCCTTGATGCGGCGGCTAGCATGATTGCTAATCTTGCAGGTGCGACAGTGCGTAAGGGTATTGTTTCAGCGGGTGAATTGGATACTTCTGATGTAGAGGTTTCTTCAACTCTTGCAGACGTGAACCGTGTCCTCGGAACTGAGCTTTCCTATGCTGATGTAGAAGATGTCTTCCGTCGTCTTGGATTTGGTCTTTCTGGCAATGCAGATAGTTTTACAGTCAGCGTCCCACGTCGTCGTTGGGATATCACTATCGAGGCAGACCTCTTTGAAGAAATCGCTCGTATCTATGGTTACGACCGCTTGCCAACTAGCCTTCCAAAAGACGACGGCACAGCTGGTGAATTGACAGCTACACAGAAACTCCGTCGTCAAGTTCGTACGATCGCTGAAGGGGCAGGATTGACAGAAATTATCACCTACGCTCTGACTACTCCTGAGAAAGCAGTAGAGTTCACAGCTCAACCAAGTAAGCTGACTGAACTCATGTGGCCAATGACTGTGGACCGTTCTGTCCTTCGTCAAAATATGATTTCTGGTATCCTTGATACGGTAGCCTATAACGTGGCTCGTAAGAACAAAAACTTGGCTCTTTACGAGATTGGAAAAGTCTTTGAACAAACAGGCAATCCAAAAGAAGAACTTCCAAACGAAATCAACAGTTTTGCCTTTGCCTTAACCGGCTTGGTTGCAGAAAAAGATTTCCAAACGGCAGCAGTTCCAGTTGATTTCTTCTATGCTAAGGGAATCCTTGAAGCCCTCTTTGCTCGTTTGGGACTTGCAGTGACTTATACAGCAACAGCTGAGATTGCTAGCCTTCACCCAGGACGTACAGCCGTGATTTCGCTCGGTGACCAAGTTCTTGGTTTCCTTGGCCAAGTGCATCCAGTCACTGCTAAGGCTTATGATATTCCAGAAACGTATGTAGCGGAGCTCGACCTTTCAGCCATCGAAGCTGTGCTCCAACCTGCTGCTCCATTTGTGGAAATCACGAAATTCCCAGCAGTCAGCCGTGATATTGCCCTTCTTCTCAAGGCAGAAATTAGCCATCAAGAAGTTGTTGATGCCATCCAAGCTGCAGGCGTGAAACGTTTGACAGATATCAAACTCTTTGACGTCTTCTCAGGCGAAAAACTAGGACTTGGTATGAAGTCAATGGGCTATAGCTTGACCTTCCAAAATCCAGAAGACAGTTTGACAGACGAAGAAGTCGCACGCTACATGGAAAAAATCCAAGCATCACTCGAAGAAAAAGTGAGTGCAGAAGTACGTTAACTCATCAATCCATCCTTCGGGGTGGATTTTTAAATTCTTAAAATGCCCGTTCAGGAATAAAAAGCGACAGTTGAGAAAAACATCTTCCCAGACAGTCTTTCATGAGTTATACTAAAGCTAACACTGAAGCACTTAAAATCCTTAGAAACGGTATTTTTAACTATAAAATATCATGTTAAAAATGGACATAAATCGTTGTAAAGGCTGTCAAAAAGGAGTATAATAAGTGCAACATATCTCGGAGGTGGAAAATGTTAGAAGTAAGAAGTCTAGAGAAAAGTTTCGGTCCCAAGCAAGTCTTGTTTGGTGTCGATTTTCAGGCAAGTCCAGGAAGGATTCTGGGCTTGGTCGGGAAGAATGGTGCTGGGAAAACAACGATTTTCCACAGTATGTTGAAATTTTTAGAGTATCAAGGAGAGATCAGTCTGGATGGGCAGGATATTCGTCAGGAAACCTATGCTCGGATTGGTTATCTGCCTGAGGAACGCAGCCTCATGCCCAAGCTGACAGTCCTTGAACAAGTTCGCTACTTGGCGACTCTAAAGGGCATGGATGCCAAGGAGGTCAAGGAGAAACTCCCTCAATGGATGGAAAAACTCGAAGTGAAGGGCAAATTGACCGACAAAATCAAGAGTCTCTCAAAAGGGAATCAGCAGAAAATCCAACTGATTATTACTCTAATCCATGAGCCTGACTTGATTATCCTGGATGAGCCTTTTAGTGGTCTGGATCCAGTCAATACTGAGCTGCTCAAGCAGGTCATCTTAAAAGAAAAAGAGCGTGGTGCGACTATTATCTTCTCAGACCATGTCATGACCAATGTCGAGGAGCTTTGCGATGATATTCTCATGATTCGAGATGGGCGTGTAGTCTTGCATGGACCGGTCCAGGAAGTCCGCAATCAATACGGTAAAACACGTCTCTTTGTTTCAAGTGAACGAAGCAAGGAAGAACTGGAAAATCTTCCTCATGTCAAACAGGTGAGCTTGACCAAGCAAGGCAGTTGGAAATTGATCCTAGATGATGAGAGCGCTGGAAGAGAACTCTTCCCAATCCTCACCCAAGGTCAATACATCGCGACCTTTGACCAGCAAGCTCCAACAATCGATGAAATCTTTAAACTAGAATCAGGGGTGGAAGTATGAGAAATATGTGGGTTGTAATGAAGGAAACCTATCTTCGACATGTTAAGTCGTGGAGTTTCTTCTTTATGGTGATTTCGCCGTTCCTCTTTTTAGCCTTATCTGTAGGAATCGGCTTTCTCCAAGGGTCTTCTATGGCCAAGAATAGTAAGATAGCAGTAGTAACAACTGTATCATCTGTGGAAGAAGGGCTCAAGGGTACCAATGGTATCAACTTTGATTATAAGGATGAAGCCAGTGCCCAGGCTGCTATCAAGGATGAGAAAATCAAGGGTTACCTAACCATTGACCAAGAGGACAGCGTCCTCAAGGCCGTCTATCACGGTGAAACTTCTCTTGAAACAGGCATCAAACTAGCAGTAACCAATAAGCTAAATGAACTGCAATACCAACTCAATCGTTCGGCAGCCAATTTGTCTCAAGAACAGGAAAAACGTCTGAGTCAAACCGTTGATTTTACTGAGAAGATTGATGAATCTAAGGAAAACAAAAAAATTGTTCAAACCATTGCGGCCGCAGGGCTTGGCTTCTTCCTTTATATGATTTTGATTACCTATGCTAGTGTCACTGCTCAGGAAGTGGCTAGCGAGAAAGGAACCAAAATCATGGAGGTGGTATTCTCTAGTATCCGAGCTAGTCATTATTTTTACGCTCGCATGCTGGCTCTGCTTCTTGTGATTTTGACTCATATTGGCATTTACGTCGTGGGTGGGCTGGCTGCCATTCTGCTCTTTAAAGACATCCCTATCTTGGCACAATCTGGAATTTTAAATCATCTAGGAGAGGCCTTCTCGCTCAATACCTTATTGTTTGTCTTGGTTAGCCTCTTTATGTACGTTGTTTTAGCAGCCTTCCTAGGATCTATGGTTTCTCGCCCTGAGGATTCAGGAAAGGCCTTGTCGCCATTGATGATCTTGATTATAGCAGGATTTGTCGGTGTGACCTCTCTAGGTGCTGCTGGGGATAATTTAGTTCTGAAAATTGGTTCCTATATTCCTTTCATCTCGACCTTCTTTATGCCATTTAGAGCTATAAATGGGTATGCGAGTGATTTAGAAGCCTGGATTTCACTTGCCATAACGGTTGTTTTTGCGGTCACTGCAACAGCCTTTATCGGACGCATGTATGCTAGTCTAGTCCTTCAAACAGATGATTTGGGAATCTGGAAAACCTTTAAACGTGCCTTAGCTTATAAATAGGAGAGCCTCGCAAAAGCGAGGTTTTTCTAGATGTTAAACACTGAAATCGGCAAAAATATTTTTCATATCTATTGACTTTTAGTAGTAAAATTTGGTATGATAGTAGACGGTATTGTTTACCCCATTTGTAAGGCCCCGGAACCTTTCAAATACCCCGCGGACCGGAACATCCGCCCTGTAAACAAAAACGATATTCATATAGGAGAAATCATGAACAAAACTACATTCATGGCTAAACCAGGCCAAGTAGAACGCAAATGGTATGTTGTTGACGCAACTGATGTACCTCTTGGACGCCTTTCAGCAGTTGTTGCTAGCGTACTTCGCGGAAAAAACAAACCAACATTCACACCACACACTGATACAGGTGACTTCGTAATCGTTATCAATGCTGAAAAAGTTAAATTGACTGGTAAAAAAGCAACTGATAAGATCTATTACACTCACTCAAACCACCCAGGTGGATTGAAACAAATCTCTGCTGGTGAACTACGTTCTAAAAATGCAGTACGTTTGATCGAAAAATCAGTTAAAGGTATGCTTCCACACAATACTCTTGGCCGCGCTCAAGGTATGAAATTGAAAGTATTCGTTGGAGCTGAGCACACTCACGCTGCACAACAACCAGAAGTTCTTGATATTTCAGGACTTATCTAAGGAAAGGAACAATAAAGTATGTCACAAGCACAATATGCAGGTACTGGACGTCGTAAAAACGCTGTTGCACGCGTTCGCCTTGTTCCAGGAACTGGTAAAATCACTGTTAACAAAAAAGATGTTGAAGAGTACATCCCACACGCTGACCTTCGTCTTGTTATCAACCAACCATTCGCAGTTACTTCAACTGTAGGTTCATACGACGTTTTCGTTAACGTTGTAGGTGGTGGATACGCTGGTCAAGCAGGAGCTATCCGTCACGGTATCGCTCGTGCCCTTCTTCAAGTAGACCCAGACTTCCGCGATTCATTGAAACGCGCAGGACTTCTTACACGTGACTCACGTAAAGTTGAACGTAAGAAACCAGGTCTTAAGAAAGCTCGTAAAGCATCACAATTTAGTAAACGTTAATTCGAGAGAATTACTATACTTACAGAGAGCACCTTCCGAGGTGTTCTTTTTTATCGACACTTTGTAGATTTATAATTGGGGATCTCGTTGAATGGTATCAGGTAAATGAAAAGATTCGTTGATAATACCCTATTTCTTCGTACTTTAGTCTAATACCTATAATGTAAAAAAACTCTAGCTATCAAGTAGTTGATAGTTAGAGTTTTTTTCTATTCATATGATTTAATGAGATTAAATAAGTCCTCTACTTCTGATGACAGTGTAGCTGATTTGAGATAAGCGTAATAAACTGTAAATGTTATATGGTCCTCCGGTATTAGAGGGATTTTTATTAAATCATCATCTTCATCAGAAAGTGCGATATCAGCCAGTAAACTAACGCCAATCCCTTTCTTTAAAAGTTCTTTAAGAATGACAATGTCATCAGTCTTAAAGAATATTTCTGCCTTGTTTTGATGCTTTTGATTAAGTAGTTCAAAAGCTTTTAGATGAACAAAGTGTTCGTCTAAGAGTATAAAGGATTGATCTACTAATTCTTCAAAAGTTAGGGAAGGAGCAGTGGCAAGAGGATGGTTCTTAGATAAAACGACATACAGTTCTTTATGAAATAGCTCGTGTATCTCTATTGAAGGATGATTGAGTGGTTCAATCAAACCGAGTAGGCTTGCATCAAGGTCTCCCTTGATGAGAAGGTTTAATAACTCTACGGAGCCACCGCGGATAGGGCGCACCTTTTTTAAAAAATCAAATTCAGTTTCTTTATATAAGACAGAGAAAAGATACTGAATGATAATAGGAGGGAATCCTACAGTAGAGTAATGCGCCAAAGAGCGATTAATTTCTTTGCGAGTAGAAATAACCTCGGGTAAAATCAGTTCAGTATGCTTCAGAAGGATTTGTCCTTGAGGAGTTAGTTTGAAGGAACGATGCGAGGGATCGTGGTGAATCAATTTGCAGTTAAAGGATTCCTCTAAGCGCTTGATAGCATAAGAAATAGATGGTTGGCTGACTTTATGTTGTTTTGCTACTTCTGTATAGGATTGAAGCTGGCAGAGGTCATAAAAATACTGTAGATCTTTTAAATTCATATAGGCTCACTTTCATTAGTTGGAGAAGGAAAATAAGTGGATATCACCAGATAAATACTTTTTATCCGTATCCTACAATTTGACTATACGAGTATTCACCAGTTAAAATGTAAGTGAGTCAGGGATATCAAAGATTATCTAAGATACTTTCAAAAATGACCAACATCTTTTCTCGTTTATTAATGGGGAGCTGTTTAATCTTCATGTTGATTCTTTTGAGTGAAAGATTGCCAGTCTTATCAGAGGTTGATTCAAGGCTATCAAAATTGAAAAATTCCTCTGGGGTCATCTCTAGGGCGTCAATCACTTTTTCAAGACTGTGAATGGTCAGATTCACATTTTGGTTTTCAAGTTGATTGATATACTTAAGCCCAAGTCCTGCTTGCTCCGAAAGTTCTTCCTGGCTCATTTTTTTCTGTGTTCGAAAATATTTCACTTTTTGGGAAATATATTGTTGTAAATAGTTTTTATTCGTCATATAAATAGAATACAAGTTTTGCATGACAAAAAAACATCTTAAAAAATACAAAGTATTATATAACAAACTTATATGATATTTATTTTAATTCGGATTGCCAATTTGTATGATTAGTTTCTTTTACTTGAATATTTTAGTAAAGAGTTATCATCGAGAGTTTTATGAGTTCAGAACCTTATAAAATATAACAACTTAAAGTGTCATTAATAATAGTGTTTTAAGTATAAAAGAGCTTATTAGAAATTGTTCTCGTAGACTCATTATAACATATGCGTACACGATTGTATGTTATAAGCAACAAAGTTCAACAAACAATTCGCATTAAGTGGTATAATAGAAGTAAAAAGGAGGTTGCACTATGATTGCACATGATATTTTAAACAATCCTTTCCTCAATAAAGGTACTGCCTTTACATTAGAGGAGCGGAAGGAACTAGGCCTTATTGGTTTACTGCCACCGTATGTTCAAACGATTGAAGAACAAGCGGCGCAAACTTATGCACAAATGCAAACAAAAGCCAATGATTTGGAAAAGCGTCTTTTCCTAATGGAAATTTTTAACACGAACCGGACTCTTTTCTATTACCTCTTTTCTCAACATTTAGAGGAATTCAATCCAATTGTATACGATCCAACCATTGCAGATACTATTGAAGGTTATAGTGACCTCTTTGTAGATCCACAATATGCGGGATATCTTGATATCAATCATCCTGAAAATATTGAAGCCACTTTGAAAAATGCTGCTGGGAATCGCGAGATTCGTCTCATTGTTGTAACAGATGCAGAAGGAATCCTTGGAATCGGTGACTGGGGAACAAATGGGGTAGATATTTCAGTTGGGAAATTGATGGTCTACACGGGTGCTGCTGGAATCGATCCTTCTATGGTTCTTCCTTTAGTCATTGATGCAGGGACTAACCGTGAAGAACTTCGTAACAATCCTAATTACTTAGGGAATCGTCACGAACGGGTTCGCGGAGATCGTTACTACGACTTCATTGACCAATTTGTTCAAACAGCAGAACGTCTCTTTCCTAAACTCTACCTTCACTGGGAAGACTTCGGCCGCTCGAATGCTGCCAATATTCTTGAAAAATATCGGAAACAAATTCCAACTTTTAATGATGATATTCAAGGTACAGGAATCGTTACCCTAGGTGGTATCTTTGGTTCACTGGATATTAGTGGTGAAAAATTAACAGATCAAATTTATCTCTGCTATGGTGGTGGTACTGCGGGTGCAGGAATTGCCTCTCGTGTTCTTCGTGAAATGGTAAGTGAAGGTCTTTCTGAAGAAGAAGCCTATAAACGTTTCTTTATGGTTGATAAACAAGGTCTTCTCTTTGATGACATGGATGACCTAACTCCTGAACAAAAACCGTTTGCTAAGAAACGTGCTGACTTTAGTAACGCAGACAAGTTGACTGACCTGCTTGAAGTAGTGAAGACTGTGAAGCCAACCATTCTTGTAGGAACTTCGACTCAGCCTAATACCTTCACTAAAGAAATAGTAGAGGCTATGTGTGAAAACACAGAGCGTCCGATGATTTTCCCTTTGTCAAATCCAACCAAACTAGCAGAAGCTAGTGCCAAAGATTTGATTGAATGGTCAGATGGCAAAGCTTTTGTCGCAACAGGAATTCCTGCTGATACAGTTTCTTATAAAGGTGTCGACTATGTGATTGGTCAAGCCAATAATGCCTTGATTTACCCAGGTCTTGGTCTAGGTATGCTGGCTTCTGAAGCAAGTCTTTTGACTGATGAAATGATTGGAGCAGCGGCTCATTCATTGAGTGGTATTGTCAATCCAGGTCAACCAGGAGCTCCTGTCTTGCCACCATTCAAGTATGTAGCAGATGTTTCTATTAAAGTAGCAGAAGCAGTCGCTAAAAAAGCGCAAGAGCAAGGTCTTGCGCGTGCTAAGGAAACAGATATGGCCAAAGCCGTTCGTGATTTGAAGTGGTATCCAGAGTATAAATAATTCATTGCTGCTGTCTATCCTTCTATAGCGACAGATTTGTATGGGCTGTGGACTTAAGTAATTTAGAAAGGATACCTATGTCACTCTTTTTAACCTCGATTACAAGTATCATTCCGATTATCGCTATTATTGTTTTGGGGTATATTCTTCAGGTGAGGGGATGGTTTGGAGATGACTTTGGTCCCAATCTGTCTCGTTTGATCATGAATGTAGCCTTGCCAGCGTCAATTTTTGTGTCGGTGATGAAATACCTAACACTAGATAAACTAATCAGTCTTTCTGGAGGCCTCCTTTATACTTTTGTGGCATTTATCTTGGGCTATATCGTAGCTTATATTACAGTTATACTTTTCAAGGTCCGTCCAGGACGGCGAGGGACCATGATTAATACCTTTGTGAATGCCAATACTATTTTTATCGGTTTACCCTTAAACGTTGCTCTTTTTGGTGATCAGGCTCTTCCTTATTTCTTAATTTACTATATCACCAATACGATTTCCACCTGGACATTGGGCGTGTATTTGATGACGAGCGACAGTAAATCGGGTCAAAGCAAGGAGACAACTAAATTTGACTGGAAGAAATTGCTACCAGCTCCGCTTGTAGGTTTTCTTGTGGCTCTACTAGTTTTGATTCTCCGAATTCCTATTCCAGATTTCGCAACGAACACCTTAACCTATGTTGGAAATATCGTCACTCCCTTATCTCTGATTTATATTGGTATCGTTCTTGCTAAGGCAGGCTTGAATACCATTGCTTTTGATAAAGATACAATTGTCACTTTAGTTGGACGCTTTATCCTAGCTCCTCTAATCATGCTTCTTGTATTGAAGTTCTTTGCACCAAATATGGCGACAGTAGAATTTAAGACCTTTATGATTCAGTCCGCTACACCAGCTTTAGCTGTTCTTCCGATCCTTGCTAATCAGGGAAAAGGAGATGTGGAATTCTCTACGAATGTGGTGACTCTAAGTACGGTTCTATTTATCGTTGTTATTCCAATATTACAAACTTTATTAGGATAAGAAGGAAGAGGATAGGATTGAAAGTTATGCGTTAAGAAATTTCCCTATTTAAAAAATATTGATTTAAATTTTATGAAATTAATCAGTAGATATCGTTCTGAAAAACCTTGATATTACGCTGTTTTTAGTCCAACTGAAACTCGTACTTTCCAAATCAGGCTTGAAAAAAGCTCGTAAAGCATCACAATTTAGTAAACGTTCTTCGAAAGAATTACGATACTTACAAAGAGCACCTTTCGGGGTGTTCTTTTTTGTACTTTCTTACTAAATTGGTTCAATTGACACAGTTGTTGCGACTTTAGTCGCTTACAAATGTGGCTGCAATCTGACAAAGTCAGTTGTTTCTTTGTATTCAACTCAGATCCTTCTGGTCAGATTATTAACAAGCCTTCAAGAAGAGTGATTGGTGAAATAGGCTGTTTGAGGCTTTTATGCTATACTAGTTTTAATGACAATCTTCTATTTCTAATGCAACAATAGATCCGTAATTTGTTTTTAATTAAGGAGTTTTGGATTGTAAGAGGGAGATGATATATATGAAGGAGCATCATTATGAAAAAACGTACCTTGCTTTGTCTAGTTTTGTCCCTTGTAGTCTTTGGAGGCGGAGCATGGATGGCGAAAGAAGCAAATTTATTTCTGAGCCCACGAGCTAAGCAGTTAGCTTATCTGAAGGAGCATGAAGAAGAGATTAAGGAGTTTGTAAAATCTTTAAATCCTAAAGTCGAAAGTGTTCAGTTTGATTGGGATAGTATGAAGGTTGGTCAGGTAGGGAATGGAACTCCTCAAGGTGGTGGTTATATGATAACATTGAACGGTAGAATCAATAACAATAAGGATACTCAATTTACATTAGGGTTTCCGCTAAAACATAATTTAAATGAAACCCCTGAGAAACTTGTTATTATTCAAATGCAGCCAATAAGAATTTTGAAAGGAAATTTATGGGATCTTTATGAGTAATAGCAACTTAAAAAAATTTGATAATTTTTACTCAAATTTAACATCATTCATTCCCCACTGACTTTGAATACTTGCCAAAAGTTTTTTTACATTCATGATATAATAAACTAAGATTCCACTATATTGGAGGAAAGAAATGAAAAAACGTACCTTACTTTGTCTAGTTTTAGCTCTTGTAGTATTTGGAGGCGGAGCATGGCTAGCACAAGAAACAAATTTATTTCTAAGCCCACGAGCTAAGCAGTTGGATTATTTAAAGGAACATGAGGAAGAAATTGTAAAATTTGTAAAGTCTAAAAATTCAAAGATTGAATCTGTTCAGATTGCTTGGGATGAAACCAAATGGGAAAAAGTTGGGAATGGGACTCCTCAAGGAGGAGGAGAAATTGTAAATGTATATGGTGGTTTTAATCATATTGAGTCCTCTTCCTGGAATGTAACTTTTGATATTGAGAATGGTAAAATTATTCCTAATTCAATGGCTTTAGCCAATTATTTAAGAGTGGGGGGAAGGATTTTTGACTAACAGTAATCTAAAAACCTTTGATAATTTTTACTCAAATTTAACATCATTCATTCCCCACTGACTTTGAATACTTGCCAAAAGTTTTTTTACATTCATGATATAATAAACTTAGATTCCACTATATAGGAGGAAAGAGATGAAAGAGCGTACCTTACTTTGGCTAGTTTTAGCTCTTGTAGTCTTTGGAGGCGGCGCATGGCTAGCACAAGAAACAAATTTATTTCTAAGCCCACGAGCCAAGCAGTTGGCTTATTTAAAGGATCATGAAGAGGAGATTAAGGAGTTTGTAAAATCTTTAAATCCTAAAGTAGAATCTGTTCAGATTGCTTGGGATGAAACAATGTGGGAAAAAGTTGGAAATGGAACTCCACAAGGAGGAGGTAATGTTGTAATAGTTGGAGGAGGTTTTAATAATATAGAGGGCTCAACTTGGCAAGTAATTTTTGAAATTGAAGATGGACGAGTTGCTTTTGATACTATGATGCAAGGCGGTCCATTGCGAGTAGGAGGAAGGATTTTTGATTAATAGTAACTTAAAACCTTTGATAAATTTTACTCAAATCTATCATCACTCATTCCCTACTGACTTACAATACTTGCCAAAAGTTTTTTTACATTCATGATATAATAAACTTAGATTCCACTATATTGGAGGAAAGAAATGAAAAAACGTACTTTACTTTGGCTAGTTTTAGCACTTGTAGTATTCGGAGGAGGCGCATGGATGGCGCAGAAAACAAATCTATTTGGAGGAGTATTTCTTAGTCCGCGAGCAAAGCAGTTGGCATATCTGAAGGAGCATGAAGAGGATATGGCTGATTTTGTGAAAGCTTTAAGTCCTAAAGTTGAAAGTGTTCAGTTTGATTGGGATAGTATGAAGGTTGGTCAGGTAGGAAATGGAACTCCTCAAGGCGGAGGCTATATGTTGACACTTAGAGGAAAGGTAAATAATAATGATAAAACAGAATTTACGGTTGGTTTTTCCTTAGATAATGATAGGAATAGTACACCAAGGGAATTTGGGATTTATGAAATGCAACCTATAAGAATTTATAGGGACGGGGTTTGGTATTATTATGACTAACAGTAATTTAAAAAACTTTGATAATTTTTACTCAAATTTAACACCATTCATTCCCAATTGACTTAGAATACTTGCTAAAAGTATTTTTTTTTACATTCATGATATAATATACATAGATTCCACTATTTAGGAGGAAAGAGATGAAAAAACGTACTTTGGTTTGGCTGATTTTAGCCCTTGTAGTATTCGGAGGAGGAGCATGGATGGCGCAGAAAACAAATCTATTTGGAGGAGTATTTCTTAGTCCGCGAGCCAAGCAGTTGGCTTATTTAAAGGAGCATGAAGAGGAGATTAAGGATTTTGTAAAATCTCAAAATGCAAAGATAGAATCTGTTCAGATTGATTGGGATGAAACAATGTGGGAAAAAGTTGGAAATGGAACTCCACAAGGTGGAGGGGAAGTTGTGAGTATATTTGGTGAATTTAATAATATAGAAGAGTCAGATTGGAGTGTCATGTTTGAAATTGAAAATGAAAAAGTAATTTTTGATTCTATGATATTAAGCGGTCCGTTACGTGTAGGAGGAAGAGGTATTGACGAATAGTAATTTAAAAGATTTTGATAATTTCTATGCGAATTTAGCTCAGTCAGCCTATACTGGTAGACCAATAAAATTTCCTTATGAATCTCAGAGAGAAAAAAATAGGGCTTTGTTAAATTCAGGTCAATCACTCTATTTCGATTTCTCTCAAGATACTAAGATTTATAACAAGGATAAAAAAGAATGGGAAATCACTCCCGGAGGTAAGAACCTTCCTCATAATGGTAAGGTTTACCTGCAGCCAGATCCTGATTTACATACTGTGGAAGACACGATAAAACTCCAAGTTGGTGATCCTGGAGGAGGGGTTCACCAAGAAGAGTATCCTATCAAACGCTATCAAAAAGGACTCTTAACGGATGAGAGAGCTGGTTTTAATGCCTACTACTTAACGGATACGCCAACCTTGACTAATGATACCAAGAAAACCTATATGACTATCCGCGGAAGTGATGCTATCAGTATAGAGAATTTGAACGACTGGATTGACAACGATGCTCAGTTTGCGCTCAACCATATCCATACGCCGCAAGCCAAGTTAGCAACAGTAGGCATGAAAACGAAGATCGCTGAGATGCGCGAAAAGGCTCCAAATGCGACGATGGACATCACAGGTCACTCCTTAGGGACCATTGTCTCTGCGCAAGGGGTAGCTGGCCTCAGTGATCAAGAACTGGAGAAAATCGGCAAAGTCGTCCTCTTTGACGGCCCGGACACGACAAAGAGTTTAAAGAAAATGGGACTCAGTGACGAGAAAATCAAAAAGATTAGCGAAAAAATCGAGTACTATGTCAATCCTTTTGATGTCGTGGGGATGCTTAATCGTGAGCATACCATCACCAAATTACCTGGGGATTCCGATGAACCACTTAAGAAACCCGTCGGTAAAGTCAATGTCCTTGTCCCCCTTCATTATACCCAAATTACTGATCCGGAAAGCTCCCATGACTTTGGTGTTTTCCAATCGGATGGAAAGGGAAATTTATTGACTGCGTCTGAGGATTTTCACCCAGAATTGCTCAGGGCAGGTGAAAAGCTAGCTCGACTGATAGCAACAACGTTGGATTCCCTCCGGGCTTTAGGAGTCGATGAAAATGTAGCCTCAAATGTTTTAAATGCCATTATGAGGGGTGAGTTTAAAATAAAGGCAGCTATTGGTTATGCTGTTTACGAGAATTTTACAACTGAATATAGTAAAATTGTCGAAGAAGCTCGTCAGGAATCTATAAAGTGGGATCGAGAAGCTATTCCTCGTTACCAGGAACAACTGAGAAATGGCAATCTTACAGGAGAAAAGAGGATTTTGGTTCGAGCTCAGTTGCTTCAGACAGCAGCCCAGTTGGCAAATTTTGACATGGAAGATAAAGTTAAATATGTGAAAACCTTACTTTCAGATGCTAAGGAAGATATTCAAAATATTGTAAAGGAGACAAGGTCAACAGCATTTGACATGGTTGGATATTTGTCAAGCTCAGAAGTTACAAATCTACTTTCTGGTTTTGATACAACAAGCTTTTGGGATGAAGGCCTTGCAAGTGACACGAAGACTGCGGCAACATCCTTCCTGACACAAATCGAGCAACTGGGGGAAAGCTTGGTTAAAGCTAGTGGTTCCTTTGAGACCATAGATACAGATAGTGCTGAAGATTTTAACAATCTATTGGCGGATGTAAAACAAACATGGAGGGGAAAGAATGTTAGTCCTAACGGATGAGGATACTTTAATTACAAGAGAGCAACTTGACAGAGGCTTCAAAGAAAGAATGAAGGAACAAGAACGCCAAGCAGTCAGGGCCTTAGTAACTGCAAAAGAACTGTCAATCCTTGCTAAAGGAGTGGAGTTAGCTAAAAAGTTGCAAGAAGCAGCTTCAGATATGTAAGAGTACGCTTCTAAGACTTATGTAAACAATATTAAGGGTGGATTTGAGGGCAAGGCTGCTGATGCTGCTGAAACTTACTTGACTCAGACCATGCAAACCCCTACTTTACAAAGTCCAATCAAAAACTAGGAGAAAACTTGTGATGGATAAAAAGGAACTTCAGAAACTAGAGGATGAGCATAATCGTAAATTACGAGACTTAGAGCGTTTAGAGATGGATTTGGATGATGATTTCCACAAGTTTAGTAGGGAGACGGATCATCTCCTAGAGGCGCTTTCCTATGCATGCAGAGACAGTAGTTTTGCTGAAATTCAACCATATATCTTTGAGATAGAGAACAATTTGGATAACTATCATCAACTTTACAAGAGTCGTATAGAGAATGTGTTGGAAGCTCGTCATCAAGAGAATAAAAACTTTCATAGAAAGTTAGAAGAAAAGAACGTTTGACAAATATACCTTATAAAAGAAGGATGATATGAGTTTGTTATACTTTGTTATTATAAATAAAAAAAGAAGTAATTATACAAGAAAAGTAGATAATTTAATCTTTCTTACTAGTTTTTAGATGGAAATAGCTCTTATTTTTTTTATAAATAGAATAAAAAATGAATTTTAAACTTGCAATTGAGGCAAATTATTGATATAATGAGGGCATAAATTAATATAAAGGAGTTTCACATGGCTTTAATTCAATTAACAACAGAAGAATTGCGCACCTCTGCTCAAAAGTACACTCAAGGTTCTGAGGAAGTAAGACAAGTACTTCGTACATTGACTCAAGAGCAAAATACTATCCGAGACAACTGGAAAGGTGCTGCTTTTGAGAGCTTTGATCGCCAATTCACAGAATTGTCTCCAAAAATTGAGGAGTTTGCAACTTTGCTTGATGAAATCAATGCACAGTTGAACAAGGTTGCTGAAATTGTTGAACAAAACGACCAAGATCTTGCATCACAAATTTAATTTGTTATATAAGTGGCTTTAGGAGGGCGAGAGCCTTCCTATTTTTTATGACGGAGAAGATTTAAAGTAATATGAAGAAGAATAGAATTTTTAAATATATAGGAAGTAGTCTGTTGGCATTAGGGTTGCTTGCATTGATTATTTTTTTGAATCTATCTGTTCAAAAAAATACAACGATTAGCAATGAGAATAATGCAAAGGCTAATCAGCAGACAAAATTAAATGTAGCTATCGTAAATGAAGATAAGCCTGTCTACGTAGATACAAAAGAATACAATCTAGGTGCTAGTTATGTAAAAAATATCGAGCGTGATAATTCACAAAACTGGTCTGTTGTCCCTCGTGGAGCAGCTGATTCTGGGTTAGAAAGTGGGAAATACCAACTCGTTTTAACAATTCCTAGTGACTTTTCTGAAAAAATACTCGATATTAACAGCATCAATGTTGATAAGACAACCATCAATTATAAGGTGAATGCGCAAGGAAATTTGCAAGTAGAAAATGATGCAAATAAACTAGCGAAAGATATTGTTGCTGATTTGAATGGTCAGTTAGTGGACATGTATATGGCTAGTATTTTGAACAACCTTTATACAGCACAAAAGAATGTTCAAGCAAGCTCACAGATACAAGCGACCAATATCGGAAACTATCGTACGAATTTATATAATACAGCTATCAACTCTAAAAATCTTTTCCCAACTCTCTATACTATGTCAAGTTCATCAGTTGACGCCAACAGTGCTTTAAAGACAGGTTTGGAGGGCTACTCACAGATTTTTGGTCGTTTTGATGTTTCGCAGATTGCCTATGGTAAAAAGCTTGACACTCTGCTTCAGGATAGGGTCACTGAGAAGAAAAATCATGCGGATGTTATCACTGGGCTCATCTCTCAGAGTCGGGAAGACGTTCAGGAACAAATTAAAACTTATAAGGAATTAATTAAAGCTCAACGTATTCTGACTTCTAATATAGATGGAACACCAGCATCCACTGATGGAACGTCACCAGAAGTTGAGGCTTACTATAAAAAAGTAGCAGAAAGCATCAGCACAGAGATTGGTAGCTTACAGAAAAATCTAACAGATGAAAGAACCAAGTTTGAAAATCATAAAAATGATATTCATAACTTTATTGATGAGAAATTAGCCACTTACTATGGAACAAGTGAGAAGAGCAAAATCACTCTTGATCGATTTTTGGATAAAGCTGCAAACAAGGATTTAGAGAAGGTTGAGGAATCTCTAAAAGAGCAGCTGGCTTCTGCAATCTCAGAATTACCCAAAGAAGACTTTAGTGGAAAAGAATTTAGTGGTTTTGGTATGACACCAATCACAATTCCTTCTGTAAACTATACAGATTTAAAAACGATTAAAGAGCCAAGCGACGAGATTTCTTTGACGGACTTGAAGAATCTGGAAAATAAGGCAATTACTAGTACGAGTGCTGTTGGACGAACAGGAACAAAGGCTAAGGTATCATGGAAGGCTGGAACAGGAGTGACGGTTCATTCGGTCACTTATGATGGCACACCAGTTGAGTTTGGTCAAGAAATTGATTTGAAGACGGGTGGGACTTTCAAAGTAGCCTATAGTGTTGCAGAGGCAGCTCCGACTCCAACTACAAGTTCAACGGGGGCTTCAAGCCCAACTCCAAAAGCGGAGCCAAAGACTGTTGATATTTCCTTGAATGATGTTCAAGCAGTCAGTGCTCCGATAGATGTCTTAGCCGTTCAGCAAGCAGCAGTGACTTATGGACAAAAGGTTCAGAAAATAGCTTCTGACTACCAAAAGGTGGAAGCACTCAGACAAGCATACAATACTGTCAAAGAGTTACGAAATAGTGATGTAACAGATGCTTTATCAAATATTTGGCTTGAAGCTATTAGTTCAAACCTGAAGAAGTATGAAGACAGTCTGACTGCACCTGCTAGCGATACAGATACAGAGGGTACTAAAGAGAAAGTAGATAAAGCCTTGTCAAAACTGACTACTCTCAAGCCTGTTCTAGAAAAAAATGTGAAGGATGTTTTGACTACCAACCAAGAATTGAATACAAAAATCAATGAACAGTTAGAGTTGTACAAGAAGTTGGAAGAAAATCTAAAGGATTTGGTTGAGAAGCAAGGGAAAGGCAATGATGCTTTTGAAGAGACTAATAATCAATTGGCTACCCTAAATTCGGATTATGCAGCTCTCTTGTCAGAAACTACGGGTGTGAAGGAATCTTCTCAAAGTAATGTCAAAGCTGCAGAGTCTGTGAATGAGACTTTAGGTAATTTCAATCGTGAATTGTCAAACGCTCAAACAAGTACTGAAAAGTTGTCACAAGATGCTGACTCCTTGATGACGCAGTTTAACGAAGAATTAACTAACAATGGAAACTTTGTAGAATCCTTTGTGAAGGTTCTGAATAATGCCTATCAAAATGGGGTACCAAATGAAGTGTTGTTGAACTTCTTATCCAACCCTGTTACCCAAAATGCTACTTCAGTGAAAGCGACTGTCAATGTTTACCGTCCATTTACATGGATTTTACTATTGGAGATTGTTAGTCTCTTTACAGCCTATCTGTTTGCAACTCAAAACGTTATTCGCAAAGTCAAAGATAAGTTCAAACTTGATAAGTTACATGATACAGACTTGATGACGGTAACCATCCTATCTGCTTTAAGTATCGTTGTCGGATTGGTAGTTGGTGTTGTATCAAGTGTTCAGCTACAGGTTGGTCGTGAATATCAACCATCTTGGGTTCTATTAATTGTTTTAGCCGCATTTGTACTGATTCAAGGACAATATCTATTGCTTAAACATTTCCGAGTGATTGGTATGGGACTCTCCTTCTTTATGATGATTAGCTTTGTCTACCTATCAAATGCTATTGGGACAACAGCAAGTCTAACTGGTTTCCCAGCATTTATCAAAAATCTCAATGCGTTATCAATATTAGAAGGTTTGCTTTCAGGATACTTTGATGGACATCCAGCAGCAATTATCGCTTTTGTTGCAACGATTGTTGTCATAGCTGTTTTACTTGTTATAAATATTTTTATCAGAGAAAGTAGTTTGTGGTTTCAAGCAAGCCAAGCTGAGAAAGAATAGAAAATAGAAATATGAAGAAAATCATTCTTTTCCTTCTTACCTTAGTAACATGTGCAGCAGTCTCTGGGGCTGCTGCAGATGATTTGAAGGATAACAGTCTGCAGATTGATGATTCCCGACTTGAAAAGAAAGAGGGATTGAAATTTGGTCTACAGTCTGAACAAACCAAGGAGCTTTTTAATGAAGCGACTCAAAAGAGGTTGCAGGACATGCAACAGCATCAAGAGGAACAGTTGATCACAGAAAGGGGCCAACTGTTTTCTGCTATACAGAGACCAGTGAAAAAATCTTCTGAAGAACAGTTGTTTCAGCCCAATGCTCAAAAAACAATCAAGTTCCAAACAAATATAGGCCATGTAGAAAAAGGTGGTCTGAATGACTTTCTTCCAGAGATATTCTATGTGGTGTTGATTTTCTTGCTCTTTGGAGCAACGGCAGTAATGAGTTATCGTGTGATGGTAGAAGGGATGGACTAATTTTTTAACTAGTCTGTCTAAATAACTTAGAAAAGGATAAACCAGACATAGGAGGCGTGTAAAAGGTGGAGCAACATATCAATATTACCCTACGTTTGAGAGAAAGAGATGTGGATATTCGCATTCCACGGCGAATTGAAGTGCGCCGGCTGGTGCGAGAAGTGGATACGATTTTTAATCCAGGTATCAAGCGAAAAAAATATCAATTAAGAATTGTCAATAAAGGTTTGTTGATTGATGAAGGGAAACATCTGTCTGATTATCCTATGACGACAGGAGATTTAGTAGAAATTGAGGAGATATAGGTGGCTGAAGAAAAATTTGAATTTGGTGGACAGTCGTTTGTCTATGAAAAAAATGAAACAAACTGGGAATTAAAACTCAAACGTTCAGATGTTGCGAGTCAAGATTTACGGGAACTGTTACTATTGGATTTACATCATCCATTCTTTTTGGAGCAATCGATGGTGTCTGATGAGGATAGTGTCACCTTCTCCTATCAAGTCGAAGCTCATGGACTGACTTATGAGGAAATAAAGGAACGTACCATTTCGGAAAGAATCCGTTTGGCCCTAAACGTTTTTCGTCTAGAGGACGCTTTGGAGTTACCTGTGACTTTTCTTTTGCACCCAGTAAATCTCTTTATTACCAAGGATGCTCAGGCTAAGATTGCTTATCGTGGAATTCCTGGTCTGATGGTTCCTCAATCCATATCCTCAGAAGATTTTTTACGCCAGGCTAAATGTTTTACAGTAACACTATTTAGCGATTTGGATTTCATGGATCTTTATAATGGTTCCTTGGAATTAGAGACCTTGCCCGACTTCTTAAATGACCTATGTCAGGCAGATGATATAGAGGCTGCAGTAGCTGTTTTGGAGAAGTACTACACGGAGAAGGCTGCGAAAGAACGAGCAGATTTGGTCTTGGTTCCAAGTAGACGCCATCGTGTCTTTAAACTGGCAACGATTTGGTTAACAGCCAGCGTTGTCTTGTTGATCGTTCCACTTATCTATCTGATTTTTGTGCAAAATCCTTTCAAAGAAAAGATGTTGCAGGCAGATACTGCCTTTATTAAAGTGGATTATAGCGGTGTTATTACAGAATTAGAGAGAATTGATCCAGCTAGCTTGCCGAATACGCAAAAGTATGAGTTGGCTTACTCTTATATTCAGGGGTTGGAATTTTCTTCTGAACAAAAGAAAGTCATCTTGAATAACGTAACACTCAAGTCAGATGAGCTTTATTTGACTTACTGGATCCAGGTTGGGCGCAATCGCTTTGAAGAGGCTCTTGATATTGCGAAACGGATTAACGACAGTGACTTGATTCTCTACGCTTTGACTCAGGAAATCAAGCAGGTTCGAGAAGATGGCAACTTGTCAGGGAAAGACCGTGAAAGTAAGTTGAATACTTTGGAAAGCGAGTATAAGAAATACTGGGATAGTCGAAGTGAGCTACTAACGAGTGAATCAAGCTCCAATGCTTCTACAACTCCTAACCCTCAAGACAAGGCTTCTGAAAGCAAACCGTCATCTGAGAAGAAACCTGTTCCAAGTAGTTCCTCTAGCAATTAAAGTAGACCAAGGAGAGAAATTATGAAAAAACAAATCATTTTCTACAACCAAGGTATGCGTTATGAAGTAGAACTGGGTATAGATAAGACGGTCTTGATCGGGGCGACTGAAAAGGCCCATGTCTACCTTTCTCAACAGGAAATACCGATTCAGCTCAAGGTCGATGGTGGCGAGGTCTTTTATCAGTACGACGATGAAGCGGGACTTTTGAAAGATGGTCTGCGTTTGGGTGAGGTCGTCTTTTATCTCCGAGAAGGGGAGCCAAGGGTTTATGACCTTTTGGATTTATCAGAGTTTCAAATTGGCTCTCAAAGAGGTGCATTAATCACACTAGATGGAGATGTTGAACTCTTACTCCAAAAATCCCAAAATCAATGGACGTTAACTCGACTAAAGGGCGCATTCTATCGAAACAATCATCTGGAACAAATGGACCAGCAATTGATTGGTTTTGGAGATGAGTTGAGTCTAGGGGCGGTGACGATCAAGTTCTATCCAGATGAAGTATGGGTTCAGGGTCCTGCCCAAGTTGGGCCACAACTGACTCTGAGAGAACCATCTCGATATGGCTTTTATGATGATTATCCAGATTATCACCGTTCTCCACGGATCATCTATCGTGGTAGCGAGGATAAAATCTTGATTAATCCCCCAGGCCAGGAACCGGTTAAACCGAGCGATGAACTGTTAAAGCTGATCGTTCCTCCTCTAATGATGGTCGGAGTAACTGTCTTGATCACCTTGATTCAACCTCGAGGGATCTATATTCTTGCGACAGTGGGGATGTCCATAACCACAATGATTTTTTCTATCCGTGGTTTCATCAAAAATCGTAAAAAGTACAAGGCTGATAAGAAGGAACGGGTCGATCTCTATCGTCTTTACCTGAAGGATAAGGTCAAGGAGTTGACTCGTTTGGAACGAGAACAAAAAGAAGGGATGCACTATCATTTTCCGACGATTTTAGAGTTGACGGACTTGGTTGAGAGTTACAATCACCGGATCTACGAAAAGACTCCCTTGCATTTTGACTTTTTATACTATCGTTTGGGACTCGGGAAAATGCCGACTAGCTATGACCTAAAATACGGTCAACAGGAGCGTAGCGGTAAGAAGGATGCTCTGGAAGAAGAAGGTTATGCTCTCTATAGTCGTCACAAAAAGATCCCAGATATGCCGATTCCGGCAAATCTTAGCCATGGACCGGTGGGGTATATTGGACCTAGAAATCTCGTCCTAGAACAACTGCAACTTTTGGTGATGCAGCTAGCGACCTTCCATTCTTACCATGATGTGCAGTTTATTACGATCTTGCCTGAAGAGGAAAAAGAGCAATGGTCTTGGATGCGTTGGCTACCGCATGCCAAACTGCAAGAACTTAATGTTCGCGGTTTTGTCTATAATCAACGGACACGAGACCAGGTTCTTAATAGTTTGAACCAAATCTTGAAATTACGTCGTAGCCAAAAGGAAGAAGCATCCCACAAGGAGAGCACCCTCTTCCATCCTCATTACGTGGTTTTAGTGACCGATGAGAAGTTGATTTTAGATCATATCATCATGGAGTTCTTTACCGAAGATCCAACGGAATTAGGCTGTTCTCTCATCTTTGTAGAGGATGTCATGAGTTCCTTGTCTGAGAACATCCAGACAGTGATTAATATCAAGGACCGCAATACGGGCCAACTGGTCATGGAAGAAGGAGTCTTGAAAGAGACGGACTTCCGTTTGGATCATTTCCCAGCAGATTATGATAAGGAGCGGATCGCCCGTACTTTGGCACCGCTCAATCACCTCCAAAACCTGAAGAGTTCGATCCCAGATTCTGTGACCTTTATGGAAATGTATGGGGCGGAGACATTTGAGGACTTGCAGGTATCGAGCCGTTGGAAAAAGAACGCACCTTACAAGAGTTTGGCTGTGCCGATTGGTCTGCGTGGTCAGGATGACCTGGTTCAGCTCAATCTGCATGAAAAAGCCCATGGACCTCATGGATTGATCGCAGGGACGACTGGTTCAGGGAAGTCAGAAACCATCCAATCCTACATCCTGTCCCTCGCTGTCAACTTCCACCCACATGATGTGGCTTTCTTGCTGATCGACTATAAGGGTGGTGGGATGGCCAATCTCTTTAAAAATCTGCCCCACCTCTTGGGAACCATTACTAACTTAGATGGTGCCCAATCCATGCGGGCCTTGGCTTCGATCAATGCGGAGATCCATCGTCGTGAACGACTCTTTGGAGAGTTTGAAGTCAACCATATCAATCAGTATCAGAAGAAATTTAAAAACGGAGAAGCGACAGAACCGCTCCCTCATCTCTTCCTCATCTCGGATGAGTTCGCGGAGCTCAAGGTTAACCAGCCAGACTTTATCAAGGAGCTGGTATCCATCGCTCGGGTTGGGCGTTCCCTCGGGGTCCACTTGATCCTAGCTACTCAGAAACCATCTGGTGTGGTGGATGACCAGATCTGGTCTAACTCACGCTTCAAGATCGCCCTTAAGGTAGCGGACCGTTCGGACTCCAATGAAATGCTTCATACGCCGGACGCAGCCGAGATCACCCAGACAGGACGTGCCTATCTACAGGTTGGAAATAACGAAGTTTATGAACTCTTCCAGTCAGCCTGGTCAGGGGCGGATTATCAGCCGGACAAGGACGATATGGGGATCGAAGATCATACCATCTACCTAATCAATGAATTGGGCCAATATGAGATCTTGAATGAAGACTTGTCAGGCTTAGAAGATGTGGATGAGATCAAGGAAGTTCCGACAGAGTTGGATGCGATAGTGCACCATATCCAGCTCTTGTGTGAAGAACAAGAGATTCCTCCAGTACCACAGCCATGGTTGCCACCGCTCAAAGAGCGAATCACGCTAGACGAACTGGAAGAAGTGCAACCGACAGTAGCCTGGACACAAGAGAAACCACTCTCTGTCCTCTTGGGGATGGCGGATATCCCGCAGGCCCAGAAGCAAGAAGCTGTCTCTATCAATCTCTCCAAGGATGGTCATATCCTCCTCTACGGAAGTCCGGGTACAGGAAAGACCACCTTCCTTCAGACAGCTGGTATGGACTTGGCTCGCAAATTCAGTCCAAAGGCCCTTACCATGTACTTGATGGACTTTGGTACCAATGGTTTGGCTCCATTGTCCAAGCTTCCACAGGTGGCGGATACCATGCTTTTGGACCAAACAGAGAAGATCTCTAAGTTTGTACGAATCATGGAGAGAGAACTTAACCGTCGTAAGAAACTCCTTGCGGACTATGGTGTTGGGACCTTGGAACTCTACCGTCAGGCCAGTGGTCAGGAAGAGCCGGCTATCGTCATCCTCTTAGATAGCTATGAGGCCTTCAAGGAAGAAGCCTATGAGGCGGAACTCTTCAAGCTCTTGGTGCGTATCTCCCGTGAAGGTCTCAGTATCGGGGTTCACCTCTTGATGACAGCCGGTCGTCAAACCAACCTTCGTGCTCAACTCTACTCGAACTTCAAGCACCAGTTGAGCCTGCCACAGAATGAGGCAGGTGAAGTGCGGGCTATCGTGGGCTCTACACCACTTGCCATGACCATGGAAGATATCAAGGGACGTGCCCTTATGAAGCGTGAAGAGGTGGATGTGATCCAGCTGGCACTCCCAGTTTATGGAGCCAATGACACCCAAGTCCTCAATAACCTGCGCCAAGCAGTCGCTTCCCTCCAAGAAGCCTGGACCGGACAGCGCCCAAGTGCCATCCCGATGGTGCCAGAGGAGTTGACGATGGAAGAATTTTTGAATTTGCCTGATGTACAAGAGGCTATTGAGAATGATCAGATTCCTATCGGTTTGGAACTAGAAATGGTTGGAAGTGTCAATATCTCTCTTAGCAAATTTAAACACATGGCTTATGTATCAAATGCAGAAGACGCTTTTGATAATATAACGCATCATTTATTAAAAACTATTCTTAGAATGCCTAACGTCCATATGATGTTGATTGATGCTTTCCAAGAATATGAAGCATATAGTGACCAGGTGAAAACCTATGTTGGAAGTAAAAAGGAACTATCGGACATAGGAAATCAGCTAATCTATGAAATAGAACGCCGTCTTGAAAAAGGCATATCATCTGAGTGGATCATTTTTATACCTAATATGAGAGCACTAGTATCCGAAAGCGATTTAAATGATCAACAGCTTCAATTTATGTTTGAGAATGGGTATCGAGTAGGGATGAGGTTTATTATTGGTACTGATTATACTTATATTGGGACAAGCATCGACCCAATTCCTAGATACCTCAAAACAAATGTCCAATGGGTCATCTTTGGTATGCGCCTAATGGATCAAACCTTCTTAGATAAAGGAATGTATAACAGAGATGTGGCTCCAGATCCCGATCAGATTTATTTACATTCTCGGAAAGAAGTCATCAAACTCAAAATTAGTAAGAATAAGTAAAACTATTTTTTGATACTTAAGATTCAACCTGGTCTTTTGACGATTTGATAGTAGAAAGGATAATTGAAAAGGTTATTGAACATGGGACAAGTAAAAAGTGAAAAAGGCAAGGCAAGTACTATTGCAACTGGAATTGTATCAGCAAGCAATAGCATTACAACTGCCGGTACAGTTACTAGAGATAAGACAAGCTATTATACCGCTAATACGGTAGGAAGAAGATTGATCATAAATGAGGACTCTATTGCTAAAAATATTCAATCGAAAATAAGTGAATTCGTAAAACTAATTCATAGTGTCGCAAATGAATTTGAAGTAGTAGATGAGAATATAAGTACAATGTGGCAGAATACTCCAAATAATGGGACAACCAGTCTACCTTCTCCATACTCAAATCCGTCATTTGTTCCTCAAAATAATTTATTTAAGGAGTGAGGATGGAGAAAAGAAAATTAGAAGATATTCAATGTAGTGTTCAACAGATTCAAACAAATTTATCCAAGCTAGAAGAAGAAAGAAATCAGTTTCTTTCCGTTGCGACGGAGATTACAGATCTTTGCCAATCGAACTTCATCCCATATAGAGAATTAGGATATTATCCGTTATCAGTGAAAGATGAGATGGATCGCCTTGAAAATATAGAAAAGTTAAAAAGGAATGAACAGCTACTTGATGATTTTATCACCGAGAGGAAAGAAGAATTAAAAAAAGCAATGAGTAAACTAGAGGGCGAAAAAGAGGAACTTCTTTTCCAACAACGCCGTCTTGAATCGCAAAAGGAGGGGAAAAATGGGTATTAAAGTAGACATAGGATCAGCAGACTCGCAGGGTAGCACAGCGAATACGGTATTAAGTAGCCGTGCGAATTATTATGACGCTGTCATTACTGCCTTTAATAAATTGACTTCAGAGGAAGAATTGAAAGGGAAAGCCTATGATAGTGCTAAGTCCTATGCGGAAAATATAATGGTTCCTCTAGTGAGAGGAGTTATCCTCTTTTCAGAGAGCCTGGGAGGAAAAGCGAGTGAACTACCGACTCTTTACCATTCACAAGTCGGTGAAGAAAGTCTAGATGAGGAGACACTTCAAAAGCAAATTGAAGCAGAAAATACAACTATTTCAACTCAAGAAGCTATTTTGAACAGTTTATCTGATTTGAAGAATATCGATTCTACTTATAAAAGTAATGTTCAAGAAATTATCTCAAATGCAACGAGTAAGCGAGATGAGTTACAAAAGAAATTAGATAAATTGCAGTCGTTTGCGAGCTCGACTAGTGGGCAGTTTTCGGATTCAGAAAGTTTACAGAGCTTAGTTTTTCAAGGTTTCGAACAAGTCACAGGTGACTTTGGAAAGTTTGATGGAACTTTTAAAATAGAGGGACAAGCCCCTTGGGCTAATAATATTAATAATGAGTGGAAGAAGCGTTCTGAGGTAATTCAAAATTATCAAAATGTTGTAGATAAAGTTAAAAATGAAACCGAATTAGATGAGAATGATATAAAGGCAATTGCAGACTATGGAAAACGGTATCCTGGTAAAGAGTTACCAGAGAATGTTAAAGATGCTGTACGAAAATATGTCGAGAGTAAAGTTAATAAAAATGTTGACCTAAGCGGGCTAGGGGAGTTTCTTGAAACTGTCCGAGATACGTCTCTGGAAGAAATTGCTAAAGACACAATTTCTAAGTTAAGCTCAAAGAATCCTAAGCTATCAGAGTACTTTAAGTATTTTACTACTACTGATAAGTTTGGTAATATAAACATTACCTACTCTGCAGATAGTAAAGGCTATACGGATGCTTTATTCAAAGCAAATGCTGTGAATCTACTTAAGCAATTGACAACTTCAGAAATTAATATCCCTATACCAGGAACCAACTCTTCTGTTGGGATTTCAGCGATTAGTTCGGTATTTATAGGGATGGACTTTCTGAATAACCTGCAAAATGAGAATGCCGGACGTGCATTTGCACATACGGCAGTAACGACGACAGTTACAGCATTAGGAGTGGCTAGTTTAGAAGCTGGGGCGATTGCAGTGGCTACAGCAATTGGTACAGAGTCTGCCATGGCTTTTGCTGCATCTGTAGCACTTGGAACAACTCCTGTCGGGTGGACTATTGCAGCGGGTGTTGCTGTCGGTTATGTAGTTGGATATGCTTACAAAAACAACTTTTTAGGAATCAAAGATATGGCTAATGACATAGGAGATGGTCTTAATAAAGGAATCAAAGACGTTGGTAATGCTATCGATTCAGGTATTAAATCAATTCAGAAAGTGTTTGGGTGGTAATTTTGAAAATTAATTTTAGAGGATTAGATGTTGCTTATTTTGATGTGTTAGAGATGGGAGAGAAAAAGTACGTTCTTGATTCCAACTCTACAACACCAAAGAGTTATTATTGGGGACTTTCCCCTGAAACTCTTGAAGTTGATTTGATAGAACTTGATAGTCAGAATAAAAATTTTGATAAGAAAATTAAGATGGGACCCTCAGGAATGCGTATGGTATCTATTGGTTTTGGTCTTCTTTCGTATGAAGTAGTAACATCAATTTTTAGATATTATGATATTAGTCATAATCTATATTTAAAAGTATCTTTATTTCTCATATCTATTTTGGTAGCCTATATTGTCTATCAAGGTATTTTAATCAAATCAAGGAAGGAGATTTCAAGTCGTTTATCGCAGGAAAAGAAGAGGTTTAAAATAGTCTTTCAGAATAATAAGAAAAAAAGACAATTCCATGCCTATCTATTTCTCATTTTACATACAATTGCTTTCTCTATTTATATGGGACAAGATAATGGAACAGAAGCTGCAATTCTAGTGTTGAATGGTTTGTTGGCCTATCTATTTATTTGGATTGAATCTGGCGTTATTCCATTGACTTATGCTTATCAAAAGAAATACCTAGAATTTAAAGAACTGAAAAAGCTATAATGTAACTTATAACGAAATTCAGAAAGTGTTTGGGTGGTAGGAGTAAAAAATGGAGATAAATTTTAGAAATTCTAACATAGGTTGCTATCAAATAGTTGAAATAGATGGGCATTCTCAGAAATATATTATGGATACTAGCACTCTGACACCTAAGAGATACTGTTGGGGTTTATTACCCCCAAATATCACTGTTGATATGACGGAACTGGATAAGAAAAATGCTAGTTTTGAAACAAAATCAAAAACACTATTGGGAACTAGCACTATAGCTATAATGGTCCAACCGATTGTAAAAATTGGATACGATATGTTAAGAAATTTATTTGTAAATTATGAGATAAGTCAACAAATATTCTTAAAGATAGTTTTATATTTTATTTCTATGTTGATTTCTTATCTTATTATTTGGAATTCTCTGCGAAAAGCTCATAAAATTGCAGCTGAACGGTTGCCTAAGGAAAGTAAGAAAGTTAGATTGACACTTCGAACGACTAAAAGAAGAGAGTTAACAGGGTATATATTTCTTTTCCTAAACTTAGCATGTTTACTTTTCTTTTTAATGCTAAACAATGGTGAAGAGGGAGCAATTTTAGTAATTAATGGTATAATTTCATTAGCCTTATACTTGAGCGTTTGGACGATGCCCCCAATAGGCTTTTCTTATAGAAATAAGTTTTTGACATTTGAAAAAATTGAAGAATTGTAATAATGATAAAGCAGTCTCTATACTGAGCTTTCGATGGATTTGATAGTGGTTTACAAAAATATTGAATTACCGTCATTGTTTTTGGAGAAAAATTTTGGAATTAAAATTTAAAAATTCAAGC